>JAQYVL010000158.1 GCA_030145525.1 Desulfobacterales bacterium | reverse complement strand
CCATGGATGTTGATTGGATAGAAATATTTACCACTGATGATTATATTTTTGATCTTGTCAGGTTTTTTAGAACAAGAGGGAGAAGGACCCTACAATAAGAAAAGGCAAAGACAAAATGAGAAACAAAACTGAAATTACCGGTGTGATTCTTGCCGCTGGAAGAGGAATGCGGGCTTATCCGAAAACAAAATATATCCCTAAAGCTCTTCTTGAGGTTGATGGAAAACCCCTGATTGAAAGAAATGTCGAAATCATGAAGAACCAGCTTGGGATAAAAAAAATCATTGTGGTAATCGGTCATTACGGAAACCAGATCCCTGAATATTTGAATCGCAAGAATATGGGAATCGATTTTCGTTTTGTCGTGCAGAAGAAACAGAAAGGAATCGGTCATGCGTTGCTTATGGTTGAAGAATATGTCGGGGAAGGCCGATTTGCGGTAATGCTTGCAGATGAGTTTTACCTTGATTCAAATCACGGGGACATACTTGGTTTCCTTGATCAGGATGCAGATGCGGTATTAATGTTTAAAAAAGAATCAAACATGGCTTTAATTTCGAAAAATTTCACAGGGGACATTAAGGATACCAGAGTTCATTCTTTGATTGAAAAACCTGAAAATCCCGATACCAACCTGCTGGGGGTCGGCACATATTTTTTAAATAAAAAAGTTTTTGACTACATTCGAAAGACACCTCCTTCAGAATTAAGAAAAGAAGTAGAGATAACGGATGTTTTATCCAATATGGCAAAACATGAAAAGGTTTTTTCATGTATTCTGAATGGGCAATACCTGAATGTGAATAATGCCGATGATTTGAATCAGGCGAATTATATGATACGGGAGAAAAAGTTCAGTCAATACAAAGTTAGCGTAGTGATCCCTGCATTTAATGAAGAGAAAACAATTGAGGGGGTTATCAGGGATTTTTCCGGTCATCCAGCCGTTGATGAAGTCCTTGTGATAGATAACAATTCAAATGACGGGACTTCGGAAATATCGGAAAAAGCCGGCGCAAGGGTTATCCTTGAATTTGATCAGGGGTATGGCTGCGCGCTCCGAAGGGGGCTTGATGAAGCAGATGGAGACATTATTATTCTCACGGAGGCTGATGGTACTTTTCGCTCAAAAGATGTTCCAAAATTTTTGGAATATCTGAAAGATTGTGACATGGTCATGGGAACACGGACTACTCGGCAGATGATTGAACAGGGAACCAATATGGAAGGGCTTGTTCGGTGGATGAATGTTTTGTTTGGAAAGATCATTGAGGTTTTATGGTGGAACCAGGAGCCTAGATTTACGGATGTGGGATGCACGTATCGTGCGATCTGGAAATCGAGCTATCAAAGAGTAAGACCGCTGTTGAGCGCAAAAGGGCCTGAATTCGCACCTGAAATGATGATCGCAGTTCTTATCTGCAGGCAGAGGATAATCGAAATTCCAATATCCTATCTGCAGCGGCTGGGAGGGGAATCCAAACATTCCGGACAGTTTTCCGCACTTGCACGTACAGCATTGAAAATGATGATGGTGATACTAAAATACAGATTTTACACGGGAATTGTTTCTGAGATTCAGGCCCGTTTCCATACAGGAAAATTTGTTGGAAGATTTTAAGTACATAGACTATTTAAAAGTTATTCACATTAATAGCGGCGCGAGCGCCGTTACCCGGCTTTTCCCGAGATTATCATTTTGTATTGATAGTTTTTTAATGAAACGTTTTTGCATTCAACAGGGCATTTCGATATTTCTGGCCGCGATCTGTTTTCTGAGCATCTATTCCTGCAATAAAAAAGCAAAGCAGGAAGAAGTTGATAAGGAAAGCGGGATTTCGAGGAATTACCAGAGGGGACCGGTAAACCTCACTCTCTTTGTCAGCGAAAAAGAAATTACAGTTGCAGACCGTCTTAAGCTTACAATCCAAGTCGTTTCCGTCGAAAACTATGAGATTGAACTGCCTGAATTTGAAAAAAGTTTGGAACGATTTGCTATCGTCGATTATAAGGCGCAGCAGGCTGAACTCGTCGGAAAAAATAAGAAAAAAATCAAATGTTCCTATCTGCTTGAACCTTTTCTTTCAGGGGATTATACAATCCCTTCCATGAAAGTAAAATTCCGGAAAAAAGACGGTGCAGGGGATGAAACAGGAGAGATTGAGACGGATGCGATGACAATTCGAGTGACATCTTTGCTTTCCGGGAAAATGGAAGATCTGAAACTTCATGAAATAAGACCTCCTGTGGCGATCCCGCGTTCATACGCTTTTTTGATATGGATTGTAATTGCTATAGTTGCTGTTTCTGCTGTGATTTTTGCAGTTATGTTACGCCGCCGGAAAAGGACAAACCAGGGCACAGTTGATGAGTATTTGTCTGCCCATGTGATTGCTTTTAGTGAACTTGAAGAACTCGCAAGAGACAGACTTCCGGAAAAGGGCGAGGTAAAAATTTTTTACCATCGAATATCCAATATCCTTAGAAGGTATATTGAAAAACGATTCGGTCTGAGGGCTCCGGAACAGACGACCGAGGAGTTTTTAGCCGGGTTTGATGCTGACACAAACCTCGATAAAAGTTTTAAACCGCTTCTTCGAAAATTTCTGGTACAATGTGATCTGGTAAAATTTGCAGAACACCGGCCGGCTGGTGATGATATTGATAAAACTTTTGACAATTGCAGAGCTTTTATAAGCAAAACAAAAGAAGATGAGATTGAGAAACATCTGTATGAATAACATTGAATTCCAAATAATAAACTCTTTTTTGTCCTATGCATTTTGAATCACCATGGTCGTTTCTTTTGCTGTTTTTAATACCGTTTTTGATATGGTTCAGGCATATCAGGGTCAAACCCGGAACGGTCAGATTCCCTACAATCCGGAACGCAGCGGAAGCAGGAAAATCAATTCGTCAGAGTTTTACGTGGCTGCCGGACTTTCTTAGAATTCTTGCATTAATCTGTCTGACGGTTGCACTTGCGCGTCCTCAAACAGGCATTGAGCAGATCCGTGAAATCACTCAGGGAATCGCCATTGAGATGGTTGTAGACCGATCCGGAAGCATGGGTGCCGAGATGGAGTATAAAGGCGAACAGATGAATCGTCTTGAGGTTGTAAAAAGGGTATTTAAAGAGTTTGCACTTGGAAACGGTCGTGATTTGCCGGGAAGATCAAATGATCTTGTTGGAATTATATCCTTTGCAAGATATCCGGATACAACCTGTCCTCTGACTCTGGCACATGGAGCGCTGACGCCATTTATCGAAAACATTAAGCTGGTTAAGACCCGTGCCGAAGATGGAACAGCAATTGGCGATGCACTGGCCCTTGCAGCAGCTCGCCTGAAAAAAGCAGATGAGACAACAGCACTTCAAAAAAAGATGGGAATAGATCCATACAGGATTAAGAGCAAGGTTATAATACTCCTTTCTGATGGGAAAAATAACAGCGGTCGTCGTGATCCGATACAGGCTGCTGAACTTGCAGCAAAATGGGGAGTCAGGATACACACGATTGCAATAGGCGGCGGCGATGCAGCTACTTCAATACGAACCCCATTCGGTGTATATAAGCTGCCAAAGCGACAGGGTGTTGATGTGGATACGCTTAAAACGGTTGCAGAAAAAACAGGGGGATTTTTCAGGATGGCTGAAGATGATGAATCGCTTCGTGAAATTTATGAAGAGATTGACAGGATGGAAAAAACTGAAATTGAATCCGTTAAATTTGTTAATTACAAGGAAGCTTTTTTTCCATTTATCATTGCCTTGCTTTTTCTGACAGGGCTTGAGATTTTTTTAACCGCAACAATATTTCGAAAAATTCCATAACTGATATGAAACTGCAGAACATACACATGCTCTATTTTTTATGGCTGATTCCGGTATTGGCTGCTGTTTGCGCCTATGGATGGCGAAAGCGTACAAGAGATCTCGAGGCTTTTATCGACGCCGGCCTGCTTAACAAAATAAAGATCTCCGGAAACAATGTTCAACGGTATCGAAAGGCTCTGGTATTGCTTGCGGCAGTTGCCTTTCTTATATTGGCGATGACAAGGCCTTCCTGGAATCTTAAATCCGAGACAATTAATCGAAAGGGAAGGGATGTTGTTTTTCTTCTTGATGTATCAAAGAGCATGCTGGCCGAGGATCTGGTTCCAAACCGGCTGGGGAGGGCAAAGCTTGCCATCATGGATTGTGTCGAACAGCTGCGGGGAGACAGGGTCGGCCTTGTTGCATTTGCGGGAACCGCTGCAGTCAAATGCCCGCTCACTCTTGATTATGGTTTTTTCCAAATAATGCTGGAAGGTATTTCAACCGATAGCATTTCAAGAGGCGGCACAATGATCGGCGATGCCATAAGAAAGACCGTTGATGAAGTTCTTGATGATCAGGCAAAGGAGTTTAAGGATATTATTCTGATTACAGATGGCGAGGACCATGAAAGCTTTCCGGTGGAGGCGGCAAAAAGTGCGGGTGAGAAAGGGGTGAGGCTGATTGCAATCGGTCTTGGTGATGAAAACGAAGGAAAGCGTATTCCGATAACCAATGAAAATGGCCTGAAAATATTTTTGACATATAAAGGCCGGGAAATCTGGAGCAGGCTGGATGCCGGGACTTTGAGGAAAATGGTCGTTGCAACTCCCGGGGGAAAATATTTAAATGTTTCGACAGGTACCATTGATCTTGGAAAAGTGTATCTTGATCTTGTTGCATCAGCTGCCCAAAAGGACTTTGAATCCGAAACCATTAAGAAGTACGAAGAAAAATTTCAGATTTTTCTTGGTGTTGCTTTTGCTCTGTTTTGTATAGAAATGATCATGCAGGAGCGAGTGAGAAATTCCAAAAATGCATAATAAATATTTTTACCTGATATTATTTTTTCTGCTTATTTTTTATCCATTACCTGCCATGGCCGGTTCTGTTGGCGAGATTGTAGCAAAAGGCAATGAAGCTTATGAAAAGGAGAAATTTGATGAAGCCCTTTCAGCATATGAAGAAGCTGCAAAAGAAGATCCTGAATCGCCCCGGGTTTTCTTTAATCTGGGGGCTGCCTATTATAAGAAAGGAGAATATGAAAAAGCTATAGAAGCGTTTAAACAGGTTGCCCTGAAATGTAAAGATGCCAGGCTTGAAGCAAACAGCAAATTTAATCTTGGGGACAGCAGTTTTCGCCAGGCGGAGCAGAAAAAAACGGATAATTTGCATAAGGCTCTTGAGTCATACGGGAAAAGCATCGAATATTACCGGGAAGCTCTTGAACTTTCTCCTGAATTTACCGAGGCTGCTGAGAACCTTGAAATGGCGCGTTTTGCGGTGAAATCGATTCTGGATGAGATTAAAAGAAAGGAAGAAGCAACTGAAAAACAGAAGCAGGCCCGGCAGGAAGCAATGGATAAAATGGAACAGCTGATTGAAAAACAAAAACAGTTGAAAGACCGGGTAGAAGATATCAAGGATCAGATGACGCAACCAGGGGAGAGGGAGGACTCAGAAAGAAAGAGGGATGTACTTGCTGAAGATCAGAAAAAACTTTCAAAGGAAACAGAAGAACTTGCCGACAAATTGCCCGGTACGCAGCAGGATCAATCTTTAAAGTCCTCCAAAAGACATTTGTCAAAAGCCGCAGATCAGCAGGAGATGGCAGCTGAGAAGCTTAACAGAGATCAGGTGACAAAAGCTCTTGAGAATCAGCAGCAGTCAATTGATGAGCTGAAAAAAGCTCTTGATTCTTTAAAAGATAATCGTAAAAATGATCAGCAGCAGCAAAAAAAACAGGATGATACAGGCAAGAATAGCATCTCGCGGGATGACGGGGCAGCACAGCAACAGCAGGATGAACTCCGGCAAGAAGATGAAGAGCAGGGTAAAAAGATTCCGGAAGGGAAGGATGCGGCAGCAATTATTGATGAGGAAAGAGAAAATATGAAAAACAGAAGGCAGAGATCAGCCGTTGGATATAAGGGCGTAGAGAGAGACTGGTGATGAAAAAGGCCTGTTTTATTATATTATATCTGGTACTTTTGGGTGTTGTTCTCCCTGATGATGTTAAATCGGCAGATCAACCGCTGCATGCCGAAGCAATCCTTGAAAGAAAGAGTTTGTTTATTGGTGAACCTGTTACTTTCCAAATCCGGGTGACAGGAAGTGAAAATCCAAAAAGGCCGAATATTTCAGACATTAAGGGCTTGGATCTTGTGTATCAGGGAGGGCAGCAGAACAGCAGCAGTTCCATAACAATTATAAACGGGCGTGTTACAAAAAAGATTAAAAGAGGTTATACTTTTTCGTATCAGCTGACACCTAAAAGGGCAGGCAGGATTGTAATTCCCAAAATCGCTGTTCATGCTGATGGAAGCACCGTTTTAACAAATCCGGTGATTATAACTGCTCAAAAACCTGTGGAAACAGATGATTATAAACTGCGACTGCAACTATCTAAAACCGATTGTTATGTTGGAGAACCAATAACGCTGACAGTTGTCTGGTATATGGGAAAAGATGTTCGCAGTTTTCATTTTAACCTGCCGATTCTGGAAGATACCGGATTTTATTTTGAAGACCGGAAAGTTGATACAGGTGATGGTAAAAAGTATTATCGCATCCCGCTCGGTGACGGGGAAGTTATTGGAGTTATGGGCCGTGGCAGGATCGACGGAAGGGACTATTCAACATTAAGCTTTCAGAAGATTCTTATTCCGAAAGAATCAGGAGATATTATCCTTGAGCCTGCAACGGTCGCAGCCGAAGCG
>JAQYVL010000157.1 GCA_030145525.1 Desulfobacterales bacterium | reverse complement strand
CAATATCATCAAGAAAATACCCGTTTATTTGTTTCAAGCCGGAACGCCCCTGTGGTAACGTGATCCTGGAAGTGGAGAAACTCGCCAAGACCATTGATGGTGAAAAGGTACTGAACAACGTGAGTTTTACAGTAAACAGCGGGGATAAAATCGCCTTTATAGGCGACAACAGCCTGGCCAGGACCACCCTTTTCCAAATCCTATCCGGAGAGATGGAACCGGACAGCGGTAGTTTTCGTTGGGGAACCACCATTACGCACTCCTACTTCCCCAAGGAACACGGCGTTTATTTCAACGGCGACCGGAATCTTATCCAGTGGCTCCTGCAGTTTGCGCCCCCCACAGAGGGCGAGAGCTTTGCCCGGACATTCTTGGGACGCATGCTCTTTTCCGGGGAAGAGGCTCTTAAAAAGATCAGCGTGCTTTCCGGTGGGGAAAAGGTCCGTTGCATGCTTTCGAGGATGATGCTTTCCGAATCCAATGTCCTGATACTGGATGAGCCTACCAACCACCTCGATCTGGAATCAATCACATCCTTAAATGACAGCCTGCTCAAATTCCAGGAGGTTATCCTTTTCACCTCCCATGACCACGAGTTCATGAACACCCTGGCCAATCGGATTATCGAGATTACCCCCGGCGGGGTCATTGATCGGCTCATGAACTTCGACGAGTATATTCAAAGCACGGAAGTTACAAAAACCCGAGAAACCCTGATTCTGAAAGCCGCTTAGGGTTCACTCAAAAATCAAAAAAAGCATCTTCTCTGTTTATTCTTGAGGTGCTTTTTTCCAAACAGCTACAATATCGGATCAATCAGCCATTTATGGATGGGCAATCTTTAATAGTGAGGCGGCCTTTCATTTGCCGATACATCGATTCCCGGGGTGAACTCCGAGAATTCTTTAACCCGTTTCATCAGGGCATCACAGATGGAACCGAACTTTTCGATCTCCTGCTGCTGTTTGTAAACCACATCATTCAGGTCTTTGATAGTTTTTTCCTGAAATGCGATTTTTGTTTCAATTTCCACCAGACGTTCTTCATTCATTTTCTGTTTTTCCTCCGGCCTGATCGTTCAAAATATCATATCAAACGCCAGAACTTTTCCTATCCGGGCTTTCCTGCAAGCCAGATTGTGTGCCTGCTTCCTTTGCCGGATTTGCGGGCTCGTACGGTTACAATTTCGGTCTGGAATCCGCACTGCTTCAGATGGCGGGTGAATATCTCATCTTCTCCGCATGACCAGACAGACAGCATCCCGCCGGAGCGGAGAGCGGAAAAAGACGCTTTCAAACCGGATCTGCCGTAGAGGCAGTCATTGGCTTTCCGGGTAAGCCCTTCAGGGCCATTGTCTACATCAAGAAGTATTGCATCCCAGGCGGATTTTCCTGCACGGATGATTTTTGCCACATCCTCTTGTTCCACAGATACCCGGGGATCATCCAGCGGCATCCCTGCAAGGTGCCCCAGGTATTTCCGGTTCCATCCGACCACAGCCGGTATCAGTTCAGATACGGTGATGAGTGCATCCGGCTCCGTCTGTTCAAGTGCTGCTGCCAGGGTGTAGCCCATACCGAGGCCTCCAATGAGAATCCTCAGGCCGGATTTCCGTTTTATACGGCTGCATGTGAGCTCAGCCAGCGCATCTTCGGAACCGTGGCGGCGGCTGTTCATGAGCTCTGTCCCTGCGATTCGAATCGAGAATTCCGCACCCCGCTTCAGCAAAGTAACTTCTCCTTCATGTCCGGGAACCTCCGCCCGATCAATCTCTTCCCAGGGAATCACACGTTTACCCTCAGTCGACAGATAAATCGCCGATCCTGCACTTTTCTGTTTTTCATCTTATACCCTGTCATAGGCTGTTGTTCACTCCCTTCAAGGATTTCGTCTTTTTGGCCGGTATAAACCTTACGGCTGTAAAAGTAAAGCGTATCGTTGATTTCCAAAGGGATAAATTGAGAAATCTCTGGTTAAGCAAGAGATTTGTTATAGATTATTTATTATGAGGCTGTCCCGAATTACTATAAGCTATCTCAAAAAAAGGAATATGGTTCAAGGTCACGGAAAAACCAAAAAGATAACCGGAGGAATATATGTAATATTTCGAGGATTAGCTTTTTGGTTTTGACAAAGAGATTGGGGCATATAACTTTTTTGAGATAGCTTCTAATTTTTGGAAGTATCTGTCAAACTTATATTTTGCAGTTAACAGCAGTTCAAACCTTGCCATTTGACAAAACAGGCAGAGGGGTATTATTTTATACCTTCACACTTAATTTGGTAAAGAAGGTCTGTTGTTAAAGCAAAATGAAAAAGATGAAAAGAGATTCATCGGTTACGGACGTTTATTAAAATGAAACCGGTTCGACAAATCGCATTTGGATATTCAACCCAATGTAACATTAGATGCGGTCATTGTGTTGCCTCAGAAGCGTCGCCCGAAACCGCAAAAATGGAACTTGAAAGAGCAATATGCATTATACAGGAGATGGCCGGGGCCAATGTCACGGGTATAAGTTTTACAGCAGGTGAACCCCTTCTTTTTTTTGACGATATATGCGAATTGATTCAGATCTGTCAGGAACACGGGATATATTCAAGAATTGTTACCAACGGATACTGGGCAAAGACACGGGAAAACGCTAATCGTGTCGTTTCTGAATTAATATCGAACGGTTTGTCTCAATTACGGCTCAGTTACAGTCGCTGGCACCAGCAGCACATTAATCATGAAAACATCCTTCGAGCGGCTTTAAGCTGTCAAAAATATAATCTTGATTATTTTATCTCCTTTGTTACTGATTTTTCAAAAAAGGATGATTCCCTTGAACAGTATTTGCGGGCTCATCATTTAAAGTATTTTCCGGAACCAGTCATATATTTCGGCCGCGCGGGTAAATTCGATCGCCAGCGGGTGTTTACAGATTATAGCCCCAATTTGTGCTCAATGAATCCATACCTTACTCCGGAACTCGACATGTATGCCTGTTGTGATGCTGCAAGCCGTTTTTCAGAAACAGAATTTTTATATCTTGGAAACCTCCGTAATGAAAGCATCGACACGCTTTTCAAGAAAACAGAAAATCATGTACTATATCATCTTATCAGGACCATGGGGCTCACAAACATGGCTTCCTATCTGGGTTTCAAGGCAAGTGAGATTGTTGAGTATAGAAAGTGTGAGTTGTGTGAAAAACTTTTTAACTCCAAAGAAAATCTGAGCGCCCTGACAAAATCGGCTGCGACGGATTTAATCAGCTGGCGACGATGAGACCTGCAAAAAACGAAGCCATCGGAACAGCCCGGATAACCGATGGTGTCTGTGGTGTGACATCCAAAACATTTAATGCCCTTGAACTATCCGATCCATTTTACCCTGGGCTGCTCTCTTCTGACAATCCCGTCAATTTTTCCCTTGGGGTATCCGATCGCAAGGCTGGTAACGATTTTAAAAGGATATGTGATTCCTAATTTCTTTCTGAATTTTCTGTCATAATCAAGCGCTTTTGTTATGAGGTCTACATAACAGGTTCCAAGACCCAGTGAATGAGCCGTCAGAACCATATTCTGGGCACAGATGCCAAGATCAAGATCCGTACCTCCTATAGCCCGCTTATCGGCGAGAAATAAAATCATCGCAGGGGCATTGAAAAACAGATGAAAATCAGGATCACTGGTTACTGCGTTTAACCCGCCATGAGCTCGCTGGTCCGCATCACCGCCCACAAACCAGACAAGAATCCAGAGAAGTATTTTCTGCCATCTCTTTAGATCTGCATTTTTATCGCCAGGGGTTTTTTTATCCATCCAGGATTCCGGAATGCAGAGTTTACTGAAAAACCGAAGGGTTTTCTTACTTTTTAGTTTTAGTTCCTCGAGCACGTCCTGGTTTTGGACAACAATAAATTTCCAGGGCTGGTTGTTGCCGGCTGAAGGTGCAAACCTTCCGGCCTCGATAATACGATTAATAATCTCCGGGGCAACCTGTTTTTTTCTGAAAAGACGGTTGCTCCTTCTCTGATAGATTACCTGTTCAACCCCGGTCAATTCGTCTTTGTAATCCTCAAAGTCCTCCCCCTTTTTCATTCCAAAAGGAGCCGGAAATGTTTTCGTTCCCTTGAAAAGATGTTCATTCTTCCAGAACCCTTGGGGCACGCGATAATCCTTTTCAATCGTTAATGCATTTTGCGGACAGACTGCGGAGCAGTTTTCACAGGTAAGGCATCTGAAAACGTCATATCTTTCATTTGATTTTGACACTTTATTCTTAACTTCCAGCAACTGAACCGGACATGCCTTTGCGCAGCGTCCGCATCCATCGCATTTTTCTTCGTCAACGATCAACTCAGCCCACCTTGCCGGCGGCATTGCAACCAATCGATATTTTTCAAACAGCATTTTTCAGAGCCCCTTATTTCGAACGTGTTTTTCCTAAAGTGAGCGTTTCAAATTTTAAGAATATTGAATTTAGAAATAGTTGAAGAGGATTCTATCCATTTGAATTCTTAAAATTTGAAACCCTTTGGGATTGCCGATCCTACCGCATCTACTGCGTCAGATGACATACCGCATAGACCACTATAGCGAAATATCATCTTCCTTGTAGCTACGGCAACACCGCCGAAGGCGGGCAAGCCTCGACAATCGCTCAATTTAGTTGATAGAGCCTTAATTATCGCCCCTGTCGCATTAATCGTAATATTTTTTACGTTTTTCTGATAAAATTATGCAATAAAGTGTTGACCCCTCTATAATTAGCTGTTATATGGTCCTTGTCTAATCATAAGAGAAACGGCGAAAAATATAATAACTTATCGAAATAAAAGCCATATTAATATAAAATATCCTTAAAAAATTTGCGAAAATATTCATTATTTGAAAACTTTGGGAAAATTGAGGTGAAAAGTGGCTAAAATTGAAGTGCAGGGAAAAGAAATCACCGTCATTTTTACGTAAAGCTCAAAGATCGCAAAGTTAAAATCATATAAACCTGCGCACTTGTTTTGCCGAAGGCGGAGATTTGCGGGTGGTAGTTTACTCCATAAAAGTATCACCAAAGTGCTCTGCGGTTCAATAGATCTTATATCAACAGTTCCATGGAATGCAGCAGCAGGGCCTGCTAAATGCAGTTAACGTTCAAATTTCAATGAAAAGGAGGTTGGAGAATGGTTATTTTGAAAAAGTTTTTTATATTGTCCGCAGCTATGTTTATTGTGATGGGTCTTGTCGGAAATGGCGTATGGGCCGAAGAATCCGGAAAGATCAATATCAACAAGGCTCCGGTAGAGATACTTGTACAACTTGACCGGGTGGGCGAGAAATACGCGCAAAGGATTGTTGAATACCGTGAAAAAAACGGTCCTTTCAAACAGCCTGAGGATATTATGAAAGTAAAAGGTATCGGCACTAAAGTCTGGGAAGCGAATAAGGATATGATAAGCGTTAAATAGTGCCCGTAATCGGTTTCAAAACCTCCTTTTGGGTCTGATCTCTTTGTTGGGGCGAGAGGGGTTTAATCCTCTTATCTTTTGAACGTCTGTCGAAGATCCAGTCGCAGACAAGGTGGTTGACCCCCTCGCCTTGTCGCGGCCTTAAACCCGATTGAAGGTTTTGAAAAAAGAGGCATCTCAAAAATGCTATATCGCCCAATTTCATTGTCAGTGTCGTAAAGATAATTTTCGCAATATTTCCACATATTCCTCCAGTTATCTTCCCGACGCTTCTACCGGCGACGGGATCTGCGGCTTGAACTTGAACCTTATTTCTATTTTTGAGATGGCCTCTATTTCTATTTTATAAGGGGATTATTGTTTTACCCTCCTTCATCAAGGGAGGGGCTGAGAATATTTTCTCCCTCGGAATTCCTTGAGTTTTTTAGAAAACAAAATAGAACCACAGAACAAGGCTCTTAACCTTGCGTTAGGTGTTGATCAGGACAAAAATTGCCTCATATTTAAGCAGACACTATTTGACCTTATTTGGCCTTTTTGGGTGAGTATTCCAATGAAGCTTTAATAAAATCTTTGAACAAAGGATGCGGGGCCATGGGGCGTGATTTGAATTCAGGATGGAACTGGCATCCTAAAAACCATGGGTGATCCTTGATCTCAATAATTTCAACAAGCTCTCCGTTGGGAGAGACGCCGCTGAACGTCAAGCCGCTTTCCTCAAGTTTTTCTCTGAATTGAGTGTTAAATTCATAGCGATGACGGTGCCGTTCGGAAATCTCATCTTTCTGATAAGCCGTATATGCGAAGGTATCCTTTTCAACCTTGCACGGATAAGCTCCAAGGCGCATGCTTCCGCCTTTTTCCGAGTGAATATCCCGTTTTTGCATGGTTCCGGTTTTATCGTCATACCATTCACGCATAAGATATATTACAGGATAGGGCGTCTCCTTGTTAAATTCCGAGCTGTGAGCATCTGAAAGTCCGGCAACGTTACGTGCAAACTCAACAACAGCGATTTGCATACCGAGGCAGATCCCAAAATAGGGGACCTTGTTTTCTCTTGCATATTTTGCGGCAAGAATTTTTCCATCCGTCCCTCGTGATCCGAATCCGCCTGGGACAAGGATGCCGTCTACATCTCCTAAAATTTTACCGCAATTGCTCTCTCCGATTTTATCTGAATCAATAAAAACAAGATTGACCCGGCTGTTGTTCGGGATTCCACCATGGTAAAGCGCCTCATTCAGGCTTTTGTATGACTCCGTCAGATCAACATATTTTCCGACAATACCTATTGTGACGGAGTTTTCAGGGTCTTTTAGTTTTTGGAGTAGTTCTTCCCAGGGTTCCAGACGGGGAGCCCTTGACCATATATTAAGAAGTTCGATGATTTTTTTGTCAAGGCCCTCTTTGTGAAATACAAGCGGCACTTCATATATGCATTCCACGTCTTTTGCCGTGATTACGGCATCTACGCCGACATTACAGAAAAGGGAGATTTTCTTTTTGATATCCTTGGATAAAAATCTGTCCGTTCGGCAAAGCAGAATATCGGGCTGTATCCCGATGCTTCTCAGTTCTTTTACACTGTGCTGGGTGGGTTTTGTTTTTACTTCGCCCGCGGTAGAAATATATGGTACCAGTGTCAGGTGGATATACAGCACATCATTTTTCCCCTGATCGGCCTTGAATTGTCTGATCGCTTCAAGGAAAGGGAGGCTTTCAATGTCGCCGATTGTGCCCCCGATCTCCACAAGTACAACATCTACAGTGTCAGCATGCAGCAGGATGCTGTTTTTGATCTCATCGGTGATATGAGGGATTACCTGAACAGTCCCTCCCAGATAATCGCCGCGTCTTTCCTTGTTTATTACGGAGTAATAGATTTGTCCGGTGGTAAAGTTATTGTTTTTTCCTAACTTTGCATTGGTAAAACGTTCATAATGGCCAAGGTCCAGATCGGTTTCCGACCCGTCATCGGTGACAAAAACCTCTCCATGCTGAAAAGGGTTCATGGTACCCGGATCGACATTAATGTATGGATCGAGCTTTTGAATGGTTACGGTCAGCCCTCTGCTTTCAAGCAGTGCTCCAATGGCGGCGGAAGCGAGCCCTTTTCCCAGAGATGAAAGTACGCCGCCTGTTATAAATATAAATTTTGTGTTGAAGGCCATAGTATTCCTTTTCCATTTTAATCAAATCTTTTTTTAAAGTCTTCTATTGACTTCTGCACCTCTTCCAGATCGTCTGCTTCATCCCGATCATAAAGATCAGGTGTTACAGAAGGATATACAGTCTGAAGATGAGCAATGTCAAAGAGCTCTTTTTCAAAAACAGGATTTGTATCAATGCTGTTTATGTCAATGGTCCTTATCAGCTTCTCATCAGCATATGTTTCTACCCGCATAGGATACCAGGTTTTTTCTGTTTTCATCCATCTCAGATATCTGAATTCAATAATAGAATCGATACCCGATTCGGAGCTCTCAATTAAAAGATATCGAGCCGGCAGAAAGGTTTCCTTTTCTATCCATACCTGCGGCTGTGTTTCATCCGGATATTTTGCGCCGACAATATAAAATATTCGGTTTTCAAATCGACCGAGACTTGAGATGGAAATATCCACCCCCAAAAGGGCAAGTCTTTCTTCAAGCAAGCTCCGGTCACGGAAAAGGAGAAGATCTTTATAATGATCCAATCCACTTTCCGGATTAGATGATATTGTGTCATTGAATATCGTTATGGTCTCACTTTTTGAGAAAACATGAATCTTACTGGTTTGACCGGTAAGCAGATCAGATCGAAACTGCTCCGGGAAATTGTAATTGACGGTTTCTTCGAATTCAGCAGTTGTTTCCTGAAAATCGTTTTCATAGATCGTAAGGATTTGCTTTGCGGAAAGATTTGAACGGCTTTTAAGCTTTTTAACCGCACGATAAAGAATATGGTTTCCTTCAAGGACATAGGCATCTGATGAGCCTGAGGGGAAGCCAATCGCTGCAATGAAAATAAGAGCTGTAAATATTTTTATCATAATTGTGGTTTTTTCGTGTTTACATAAAAAGGTGATTTGAGAATTTTGCCGCATCACCAAGCTCTTCTTCTATCCTGATCAGCTGGTTGTATTTTGCAACCCGATCCGATCTCGACATGGAGCCTGTTTTAATCTGTCCTCCGCTGACACCGACTACAAGATCTGCAATGAATGTATCTTCGGTTTCACCTGAACGATGCGAAATAACAGTTGTGTAGCCCGCCTGTTTTGCCATTTCAATCGCATCAAGCGTTTCAGAGACCGTGCCGATCTGGTTAAGTTTTATCAGAATAGAGTTGCCAATTCCGGTATTGATTCCCTTGCGGAATATTTCCGGATTCGTAACAAAAATATCATCTCCGACAATTTGTATCGATGCGCCCAGGCGGTCCGACATCAGAGCCCAGTTATCCCAGTCCTCCTCTGCAAGGCCGTCTTCTATGGAAAGTATCGGATATTTATCTATCAGCCCGGCATAATAGTTTATCATCTCTTCAGCGGTCAATGTCTTGTTTTCCGATTGCAGGCGATATTTGCCATCCTTATAGAATTCACTCGCGGCAGCATCCATTGCAAGGCCGATATCCCTGCCCGGTGTGTATCCTGCCGATTCAATGGCCTTCATGATCAGCTTTACGGCGGCTTCGTTTGATTCAAGATCAGGCGCAAATCCGCCTTCGTCTCCCACAGCGGTATTCAATCCTTTTTCTTTCAACAGTTTCTTCAGACTATGGAAGGTCTCGGCACCCATGCGGACGGCTTCGACAATACTTTTTGCCCCTATCGGGATGATCATGAATTCCTGAATATCCAGGCTGTTTGGAGCATGCTCGCCGCCATTGACAATATTCATCATGGGGACCGGAAGGAATCTTGCGTTGATTCCACCGATATATCTGTATAGAGGAATCGCGAACGCTTCAGCCGCGGCCCTTGCCGCCGCCATTGAGACGCCCAGAATGGCATTGGCCCCGAGCTTTGATTTATTGGGGGTCCCATCCAGTTCTATCATGATTTTATCAAGTGTTTCCTGATTTGCAGCATCCATCCCCTGTATTTCCGGAGCAAGAAAGTTTCGGATGTTCTCAACAGCCTTTGTAACACCCTTACCGGCGTATCTTTTTGCATCCTTGTCCCGAAGCTCCAAAGCCTCACGTGTGCCTGTAGATGCTCCTGAAGGGACAGCAGCACGACCGACAGCACCACAGGCTGTTATGACATCAACTTCAACAGTTGGATTCCCTCTGGAATCCAGAATTTCTCTTGCTTTTACATCGATGATTTCAGTCATGGTATCCTCCCTATTATCGTATTTAATCAAACAGATGAATTGTATGTTTTTAAGGTATCCATATTGACAAATTGAGATGAAATGCTACTATTCAAATGTGCTTATGTCAAGCACAGGAATTATTGATCCGGTGATAATTTATGACACGATTTTATCCGGAATGCATTATACCGGCAAACCGGAAAGTTTTTATGGGGAACCCTTTAAATTATGGCAAATAAAAGAAAAAGTCTGTATGACAACGCCCATCTTGTTGTCGCTGCAATAAGACTGCTTGAGACCCGTGATAATGCGCCTCCTTCGATCGATGCGGTAAGCCGGATGCTCTCTATCTCAATTGAGCAGGGAAATCTGATATGTAAAAAATTGAAAGACAGGGGGATTGTTGATGTTGTTACGGGCGCTTTTGGTACAAAGCTTTATCTGCAGAATCATCTGCTGATAGAAGAGATAAAAAAGGAAGAGCCTGAGAGCAGTATTGAATCTGAGGTTAAAAAGTTTCAGGAAGCTCAAAAAATGAGTACAAAAAAGATTAAGGAAATACAGGCGGAGAAGACAAAAGACAAAAAAAATCTTTTTGCGGAAATTGAACGGCAGTTTAAACAGGGTTTAAGCAAAAAGTGATGGCTTCGCAAAAAGCCCAATTTCTGTGTTGCGGTTAGCGCTGACGCTTCACTGCGTGTCATCCCTCGTCACTCCGACGTACGACAAGTACGACAAGTACGACTCATTTCTCGAGATTTGCGCGCCTTGAACTTGAACTTTTTTCTTTGCCATCAAAAGTGA
>JAQYVL010000156.1 GCA_030145525.1 Desulfobacterales bacterium | reverse complement strand
GACAAGTCCGTTATTTCTGATCTTCCGGACAAAATTGAAATGAAAACATATGCAGCTCTCAGTAAAAAACAGGTCCTTTTATATAAGAAAATGGTTGAAGGGATAAAAATAACAATCGCTGAAACCCGGGGAATTCAAAGAAAGGGGATAATCCTTTCCTCGCTCATAAAATTCAAACAGCTTTGTAATCATCCGGACCAGTTTCTCGGAACTGGAGAATTTGAAGAAAAAGAGAGTGGCAAGTTTTTAAGGCTCCGTGAAATCTGCGAAACAATATATGAAAAAAGAGAAAAGGTTCTGGTTTTTACACAATTTAAAGAAATCACGGAACCTCTACATGATTTTTTGGAGAATGTTTTTAAGAGAAAAGGCCTGGTCCTGCACGGAAGTGTAGCAGTGGGCAAAAGAAAAAAGCTTATTGAACAATTCCAGAGACGGGATTATCAGGCTCCCTTTATGGTCCTATCCCTGAAGGCAGGCGGTGTGGGGTTGAATTTGACGGAAGCAAACCATGTTATTCATTTTGACCGGTGGTGGAATCCCGCCGTTGAAAACCAGGCGACCGACCGTGCCTTCAGGATCGGACAGAATAAAAATGTTGTTGTGCACAAGTTTTTGACCAAAGGTACTGTGGAAGAAAAAATTGATATGATGCTGGAGGAAAAATCCAGGCTGTCCGAGGATGTAATTTCAAGCGCCGGCAATGCCTGGATGACGGAAATGAAAAATGATGAGTTGATTGATCTTTTTAGATTGGCGCTGTAAGTCGACAGGAGGTAATTATGAGCTATTGGGGTCGTTACCCGCGTTATGTGTCAGTTGCGGAGAAAAGGGCAAAAGCGGAAAGGAAACTAAAACAGTTAAAAAAGAAAAACCCCGGCATTAATCCGATTATGATTGAAGGAAGCGCCATCGCCAGAACATGGTGGGGCAAGTCATGGAATCTCAACCTTGAACGGTATGCGGATTACAGCAACCGCATTGGCCGGGGAAGGAGTTATGTGCGTCACGGCGCGGTGCTGGATCTTCAGGTAAATTCAGGCAAGGTCGAATCCCTGGTTCAGGGATCCGGATCAAAGCCATATTCTGTAGTAATCAAAATAAAAGCCGTTAATAAAAAGATCTGGCAGGAGATCAAGGCCGTTTGCGGGGGCAAGCTGGATTCGCTGCAGGGGCTCTTGGCCGGGAAATTTCCCAAAGCGCTGGGTGATATCTTCATGGCGCAGGGGAAGGGGTTGTTTCCATCGCCAAAAGAAATAGAATTTTCTTGCAGTTGTCCTGATTGGGCTTACATGTGTAAACATGTGGCTGCAACCCTGTATGGCATAGGCGCAAGGCTTGATGAAGATCCGGGGCTGTTTTTCAAGCTAAGGAAAGTCAAGATGAAAGATCTGGTAACCGGAGCCGTGAAAGACAGCGCCCGCAAATTGCTCAAAAAGGCAGAAAGGAAAACAGGAAGAGTCATTGCCGACTCTGATCTTGCAGATGTGTTCGGCATAGATATGGAGGGGCCTGTGGATACCAATAAGAAAAAAGTGAAAGGTGCAAAAAACACCGCAAGAACCAAAAAGCCTTCAAAGGGTGCCGTTAAAAAGATTAAGGCAAGATCCGCAGCCGGAAAGCCAGGAAAAAAAACAATGACCGGAAAGGCAGCGTCGCCAAAAAAAGTTAAACCCCCATTTGACACTGTTGTGGGAATTGTCAGAAGAAGCAGAAAAGGCGTTACCGTAGCTCGGATTAAAGAAAAAACCGGGTTTGATGACAAACAGATACGAAATTTTATCAATAAGGCCAGGAGACAGGGCAGGATTAAGAGCATAAATAGAGGTGTTTATGTCAAATCTTGAATAGTGGTATTTTATTCACAATTCAAGATACGGTACCAATAACTCAGTTGCTTCGACAAATAAACAATGATTTGTCTTCACTCCCACCTAAAATCGATATCGAAACAAAAACAATTCTAAAAAAAGCGATTAATGCTAACAAAGCATTGGCCGGACTCAGGGGCATTTGCAGCATTATACCCAATCCTTCTATCCTGGTTAACTCTATTATTCTGCAGGAGGCTAAGAATAGTTCACAAATAGAAAATATTGTAACGACTAACGATCAACTCTATGAAGCTTTTACTGCGACAAGCAAAAATTACGATTTATACACTAAAGAAGTTCTACGTTATCGTGAGGCACTATGGGAGGGTTTTAACCGCCTTCAAAAAATAAACTTGCTGACTACAAACTCATACATAGACGTTTATAACGTCATTAAAGCAAGTTCAGCCGGTATTCGTAATACGCCAGGCACTAAAATTTCCACCTCAACCGGAAAAACGCTTTATACTCCGCCTGAAGGGGAAAAGAACATTAGAGATAAATTAAGAAATCTCGAAGAATTCATCCATACTGACAAGGACGATGTCGATCCGCTCATTAAACTGGCACTCATTCATTATCAATTTGAAGCCATACACCCTTTTACAGATGGAAACGGCAGAACCGGACGTATTATTAACATTCTGTATCTTGTCTTAAAAGGGCTTCTGGATTTACCTGTTTTATATCAGAGTAAATATATTATTGAAAGTAAAGATCAGTATTATCAATTGTTAAGAAATGTTACCGCAAATAGCGAGTGGGAGCCATGGATTGAATATATTTTGGATGGAATCGAAACTACTGCAGCATATACTGAAGAAAAAATTATTAACATCCGAAAATTGCTTGATGAAACCGTTGAACATGCCAAAGCTGAATTGCCCAAACGGGTTTATTCCAAAGAATTAATCGAGCTTTTATTTGTTCAACCCTATTGCAAGGTAAAACAATTGGTTGATGCCGATATTGCCAAAAGACAAACAGCCGCGGAGTATTTAAAAGAATTAGAAAAAATTGGAATTTTAAAAAGCAAGAAGGTAGGAACTGCCAATTTGTATTTGAACATCAAGCTTTATGAACTGTTGTCATATTAACTTGTCGATGACATCGACATACGAATGTCAATCTGTCGAAATTTAAGCAACATCTCGACACAACGGCCCTTGTATGTCGAAATTGCAGACAATGCCCATCAATAAAGGTCATTTTGAGCCGGTATTGAAATGCAAAATATTTCTGTGAGAAAAAAATGATTTTAGACAATGAACCTCCCCGCAGCAAGCTACGGGGTATCAATCTTTCATTTTAACCTTTTAGCGCAGCAAGCTGCGGGGTATTAGACCCTAAAAGAGAATAAACATGTTTGGTGTCGCATCTTGAATTGTGAATATTATTCAAGATGCGATACCATTTGCTGAGGTCACAAGCTGCTCTCCGAACAACTGGAGAATATCTACACCCTCATTGGACAAATACCGGTGCAATAACATAAGCTGGAAGG
>JAQYVL010000155.1 GCA_030145525.1 Desulfobacterales bacterium | reverse complement strand
TTCATAAAATTGAAGATGGGTGCATAATTGATATCGCAAATCCAGGTGGCGGCAAGATCAGGCTGGAACTGAACAGGGATGAAATTCGAAAACTTGTCAATGATCTTGATCAGGTATAGATGTTCTGATCCAAATTATGTTTTTTAATGTAAATAGTGTGCAGCTATGGCTTGAAGTTGAAACAATCTGTTTTGTGACCGTATGATTCCGCTTGAACTCAGCATGGAAAACGATTGTTCATATCTGCACAATTGGAGTAAAAACATTTACGGATCTTAATTGACACGAATCGTCTATCCGGTATATACTGACTCTAAAAATCATTGTACTTCTTTTTTGGCGAATTCGCGGATTGTGTTATGCCGACGGATTAGACTTCACTGAGCGGTCAATAAACCATAAGACATTACAGAGAAATCAGATGAATCGGGGATTCAGCATCTCGACTAAAATTTGGCTTAGTTTGAGCATCCTTGTTTTCGGGTATCTGGTATCCATGGTTTTCGGGTTTGTCAATGGACAAAAGATCGAATTCAGCCTGCATAATGTATCAGAATATCTTTTCCCGGCTGCAAGGCAGAGCCAGCTGTCGCTTTTGGCATTCAAGGAGCAGATTAAATGCTATGATGATGCCGTTGTATTGGGTGAGCCGGCATTTATTGACTCTGCGAAGCAAAAAGCAAACAATGTACGGGGCGCACTTAAAAAAATTATCAAATTGAAGGGGGTCACTAAGGAACAAACAAAGAGTTTAAAGGAAACCCTGTTAAAGTTTAACCGGTTCAGTTCGTCTTCCAATGAGGTTTATGCCCAGTTAAGTACTTTTCTGGAGTCCACAGCGATGTTCGGAGGAGATGATTTCACGGATAAAGACAAACTGTTAGAAGAAAGAGCTTTCGAGCTGGCCCAGGAGACGAAACTTTTACTACATGAATTTGAGAACTGGTCAAACGAATTTGCAGAATTACTTAAAAAAGAACTTTCAGATGTCAGTTTGAAAACTATGAGACAGCGTTTTTTGAATCTTATAGTTTTTATTCTGGTCGTCGTCGTTGCCCTGTCTCTGATATCGATAATTGTGAAAAGATCCATAAGCAGGCCTCTCGAAAAAACATTTATGCTGGAAAACGCGGTTGAGCACTCCATAGAGGGTATTGTTGTATTGGATCACCTTGGGAAGGTCAATTTTGTCAATAATGCATGGGCAAAAATGCATGGTTATGAGCAATCTGATCTGATTGGAAAGCACATCTCGTTTTTTTATCCGGAAGAAGAATTTCAGACACGGGTGATTTCTTTTATGCAAAAGGCGGAAGCGGAGGGGGCTTGTGCCGGTGAAATTCAGCACAAGAAGAAAAACGGAGATCGGTTTATTTCGATGATGACGGCAAGTTTATTAAAGGAGATTAATCATAAGCAGACCAGAATTATGACAGTAGCGCGTGATATTACAGAAAGAAAAAAACAGGAGAAAGAGTTAATTGAGGCAAGGGACGAATCGGAGGAGGCAAATAAAGCATTGCAGGAATCACTGCAACTCATAAAAAGAACCCAACAGCATCTTGTAGAATCTGAAAAGATGGCGTCACTGGGGGGGCTTGTGGCTGGTGTTGCTCATGAAATTAATACGCCGGTTGGTGTAGGGGTGACGGCATCCTCTTTTCTTGAGGATAAAACGAAATTATTTAAAAGGTCTGTCACAGATGGTCGTCTTAAACGATCCGACCTTGAGAAATACTTGAAGGTCGCTTCCGAATCTTCAAGTATTATCCACAAAAATCTCAACCGGGCCGCTGATTTGATAAAAAGTTTTAAACAGGTTGCAGTAGATCAGTCAGGAGAAGTAAAACGGAAATTCAAACTTAAACAATATACAGCTGAACTTTTCATAAGTCTCAGGCCCAAAATAAAGAAGACCCCCCATAAGATCAGGTTCAACTGCCCGGAAGATCTTGAAATTGACAGTTACCCAGGTATTTATTCTCAAATCATCACCAACTTTATAATGAATTCTCTTAATCACGGTTTTGAAGAAGGTGAGGAGGGACTGATTACGATAGACATCAAAACGGATGGAAGAGAACTGCTTATCGAGTATAGCGATGACGGAAAAGGAATGGAAGAGGAGACATTGAAAAAAATATTTGATCCTTTTTTTACGACAAGCCGCGGACTTGGTGGAACAGGTCTTGGTATGCATATCGTTTATAATCTTGTCACACTGACACTTGGAGGTAAGATTAAATGTTTCAGCCGTCCTGGTGAAGGAACAACTTTTTTAATCCGTATACCTGTTTGAATCATTGAAATTTGAAGCTGTAGCTACCCTAAGTTTGAGGTATACACCTTGTTGACTTTTGGCAAAGCATATAATAACTATTCATAAAAAATGACACCTCAATTAAATTTGATTGTTTACTATGGATAGAAAGATTAAACTATGAGCAAAACAACATCTATTGAGCCTCACGGAGGAGAACTCGTTAACCTCCTCAGAGATCAAGAGCACATAAATACCCTTAAGAAAGTTGCCATGAATTTTCCGGATATTATCCTGAACAACCGTCAACTTTGTGATCTTGAATTGCTTGCAGCCGGAACTTTTTCACCTCTTAAAGGGTTTATGAACCGATCTGATTATGAATCGGTCCTTGACCGTATGAGGCTTCAAAATGATCTTCTCTGGCCGATTCCTGTATGTCTGGATATAAGTGAAACCACATCTCGATCAATTGAGGCCGGGCAATCCGTAGCATTACGTGATCCCGAAGGTTTTTTGCTTGCAGTGATGCATGTAGAAGATATCTGGCCTGTGAATCGAAAAAAAGAAGCGGAAATGGTTTACGGAACCATCGATCCAAACCATCCCGGTGTTAATTATCTTTTGAATCTGGCAGGTGATTATTATGCCGGCGGCCGACTGGAAGTTATCAGTCTTCCGCTTCATTTTGATTTTAAACAGCTTCGGCAGACTCCCCTGGAAATAAGGAATATTTATAAAAAGCTCGGCTGGAAGCGTGTTGTGGGTTTTCAGACGAGAAATCCAATTCACCGCCCTCAGTTTGAGATGACGCTTCACGCTATGCGGCAAACCAAAGCAAATCTCCTCATAATGCCGGTTTCCGGAATGACCAAGCCGGGGGATTTTGACCATTATACACGCGTAAGGTGCTATCGAAAAGTTACACATCACTATCCGCCCGATTCCTATATTTTGAACCTTCTGCCGCTCGCTATGCGAATGGCCGGACCTCGGGAAGCACTGCTCCATACAATCATCGCAAAAAATTATGGTTGCACTCATTTTATAGTCGGTCCCGGGCATGCTGTTCCGGACCGCGCACCGGATGGCAGCCATTACTATGAAGAAGACGAGCCCAGGAAGCGGGCAACAGATTTTTCTGATGAAATCGGTGTGAAAATTGTTCCTTTTAAAGAGATGGTTTATCTCCCATTTGAGGATGAATATCGATTTGTCGACCAGGTTCCGAAGGGTACGGATTCGATTTCTCTGTCTGGAACCGATATCAGGAAGCGGGTCATAGCGGGCAAGAAAATACCCTCGTGGGCAACATTTGATGATGTCGCAGGTGAGCTTAAAAAGGCATACCCGCCACCACGAAAACAGGGTTTTACTATTTTTATGACCGGTTTGTCAGGAGCTGGAAAATCAACGATTGCGAGAATACTGTACTCCAGGTTTCTTGAGATCGGGGAGCGTCCGGTAACACTGCTGGATGGTGATATTGTCCGGATGAATCTATCCAGTGAACTCAAATTTTCAAAAGAGCACCGGGATATCAATGTGAGAAGAATCGGATTTGTTGCCAGCGAGATAACCAAAAAC
>JAQYVL010000154.1 GCA_030145525.1 Desulfobacterales bacterium | reverse complement strand
ATCTATATATCAATATATCATAAAAATGACGAAATACAATCATTAATGATGATATATAGCTTGACATAGTAATATAATTTTCAAAGCTTTTCCGAAAACTATTTGTTTTTCAATGATTACAAAGAATTAACAAAGCTTCTTCTCTCTGGCATGGATTGTGATAAGATTATGGGTGGTTTATACACGATGGAATCTAAACTTCTATTCATATAGAAACCCATACTCCATTGTGAATCGATAGAATACACACATGTATTACCAGATTAAGGAGGTATCCATGAAAGAGATCAATATAGAAGAAGCAAAAATAAAAATTGACGGCAAATGGCTCACACCCGAAGAAATTGCCGGCGAGATACAAAGAAAAATTCAGGCCGGTGATATGAAAATAGCGGATTATGCCTCTGCTCTTGAAAAACTTACGGTTACCATTGAAAATTCCCATCTGATCGAAGTGAAGCTTGTCATTACAAAAAATGAGCATAATAAGCTTCGAGAGCTTGGGAAAGGGGATGACAAGGAATGTATTCTTAAAGCAATTCATGCTTTTATAGGCAAGCGGAAACAGACAGGAAAAAAGAGCCTTAAGGGAAAATATTCGAACAGCAGCGGCTTTGTTCTGGAAAAAACAGATACTGAAAAAACAGTGGTCAAATGCATCAAATGCAAATCATCTATTGAAATACCGGCTGGGAAAGCATCTGATGATGTTCGCTGTCCCAGATGCAGTGAAGAAGACAGCATTGAAATACAAGAAGGCCAAATCAAATACAAAGATCATTTTCTGGGCTGATCGATTTCAAAGGGTATGGCGGAAAACGGGATTGGACTGACTATAGAATTATCAAATTTCCGATACTCCCACAAACGGAGCCTCGCGGAAAAAACCTTCGAGTATCTGATTGAATCCGAGAGCCAGTTCTGTTTTTTCAACCTCTTCTTTGCTAAACCATGCCAGACGCTGCCCTTCATGAAGCGTTATCTGAGAGATATCGAGATTCTTCTTCTTCCAAAAGGTATATTCTATTCTGTCATCAAATTCCTGAACCGAAAAAAGTTTAAAATCTTCAAGTTGAAGGTCCATTTCTTCCCGCATTTCACGTACAATGCACTTTTCAGGGGTCTCTCCGGGTTCAAGATGTCCGCCTGGTACATCCCACATATTCGGAAAGGGGATTTCCGGGATGTCGTCTCTTAAAAAAAGAAGTATCTGATCTTTATCATTAATGAAAATAATACTGCAGCCTTTGCGCTTCATAACATATCTAAATTATTATCAGGTGAAGTAAAAATCAAAAAAAATGCGCACCAGGTATTCAATTTTCATCGGGTTTACCGAAAAAAATTGATCTCCTGATGCGCAAGCATCTTGCTCTAAGTAAAAAAATATGTCAAGTCGTCACGGCTTCTTCTCAACAAGTCTCAAATACGGATGTTCATTAATCTGGCTCATTTCCAAATTGCGATAGATGGCAAAACAAGCCCCCTGATGCCTGATATCGAACATATGACCGTCAATCTTATGGTTCAGACGATTCATTGCGGATGTCCACAACTCTCCAAAATAGAAAATGAGAAGCTGAATGCCTACATTTATTCCGCTTTCATCTCTAACTTCATAATCTTTATGGAACACAGGAGTTTCCATTACATTCTGCTCTATGTCCGGTCCGGGCACACTCTCATTAATACCTGTTTTCAACATTTTCATATCCTTGCTGCCATCTTGCCATTCATACGGCTCATTTTTGCATTTTGAGATCATTAGAACAGTGAACGTCGTTTACAGTTGTTTATAGTGTACAGCAACGAATGTGCCAAAACACGATTAAGCACTTATACTAATGAAAAAACAAGCTGTTATGCTTAGAGGATTACATCGATAGACGTTATGATTGTGAAATTTTATGCTGGATTTTCGATAAAAAAAGGGCTTATTATGTGACAGGATTTACCCATAATACAAGGGCAACGTATACGCAGATGTTAATTTTTATCTTTGACGGCTTCGACAAGTTTTTTCTTTTACCAATCGATAATTATCTACAAAACCCATCCTCATGAAAGGTGTTGGGACTGGTTTTTGTCAAGCACCTTCCGAATGGCTCCGGCAATCTCATGCCGTGAAAAAGGCTTCATGGCAAACTCCCGGATGCCAATTGCATTCAATTTTTCCGGGGTAATCAACGGGCTGTATACCCGGTGCATAAAATTACAGGAATCTCTTGCCTGATCTTTATCAGCTCCCTCGCAAGTTCGACACCGGTCATATTCGGCATGGTCATGTCCGTTATAACAAGATCAAATGCTTCAGGTTTACTGCGAAAAAATGACAGGGCATCTCTGCTGTCTGTCGAAACCGTCACATCATAACCAAGCCGCATTAAAATTCGTCTGCTCGCGTCCACAACGACTTCTTCATCATCAACAAACAAAATTCTTTCATTCCCCATTGGTACATGGCCGAAGTACTTTTTCGTGAAGAAGAGGCAGTTCCGTCGATTATCGGCAGATATACAATAAAAGTAGTACCTTTTCCGGGCTTACTGTCAAAAGTAATCATACCTCTATGGTTGATAACGATACCGTGAACAACCGAAAGCCCTAATCCGGTACCCTCTCCCGGCCTTTTTGTTGTAAAAAACGGATCAAAAATTCGATCCCGTATTTTGGATGATATGCCGCAGCCCATATCGCCTATTGTGAGTTTAACATAGTGTCCCGGATACATTTTCGGGTCGGCTGGGTGCTCATCCAGATACACATCACAGAGCTCTACCTTTAATATACCTCCTTTGGCTTTCATGGCATGTGCTGAATTACTGCTCAAGTTCAAAACAAGCTGCTGAATCTGGGTGGAATCAGCCAGGATCGTACCCGTTGCTTCGGATATTTCCTGCTGAATTACAATGGTTGCCGGAAGCATCGCCCTTAACATTCTAAGTGTCTCTTTTACAATTTCATGAATTTTAACCGGTTTCCGTTCAACCTCTGATTCTCTGCTGAATGTAAGAATCTGCGCTACAAGATCTTTGGCCCGATGACTTCCCATTATGATTTGTTGTAGAGAGTATGCTGCTTGACTCTCCTTTGGCAGATCATCAATTGCAAGCTCAGCATTAAGAAGTATTGAAC
>JAQYVL010000153.1 GCA_030145525.1 Desulfobacterales bacterium | reverse complement strand
AAAACCGGACCATATTTGGCCCGATTTTTTTATAAATAGTTGATTTTATTTAGTACCTGGGGCCGGAATCGAACCGGCACGGTATATTATACCGAGGGATTTTAAGTCCCTTGCGTCTACCATTTCCGCCACCCAGGCATGGTTGTTATATGTAGTAATAAGTCAGTCCTGACTGAGAAAAATTAAGTATATTAAATAAGATGGATTTGCAAGGTAAAAAAAGTTCGCTTTTCCCTTTTATATTTGACGAGTCTTACCGCCTGGTGTAACGTCTTTGACTGATTTTTTAAGGAACTTATATTTTTTGCGACATGGAATTTACGGATGATGAATAACAATTCGCTGCATGAAATTTTTTCAAAAGAGAATCTGAATGGTCTTTTCCCGGAAGACCGGTCAGATCATTTTTTTGATGCTCTTTACGGGGATGCCTCTGACGGGGCTTATGATATTTCTTTGAAATTTAAGGGCGCAAAGGAAAATATGCTGCAGTTTGAATTCCAGCTTGAACAGCGGCCCGGAAAATGTCTTGCCTGTAACCTCACCTATGGCCTGCCCGAAGTATTCTCGCGCCACCCGGTGATTAACATAGCAGAACTGGTAAAAGGGGTTATGCGGCTTTTGAATAAAAATGCCGGTCCCGTCCGGTGGAAGATTGGTGCAACACGGGAAATTTCCGAAAAACTCCATGTGATTCCTCTCGATTTATTCAATGTTACCTGAAGGCCGGTTTCAAAAACTTTCCGTTTTCAGAAAATCATCGATTTTTATCTCGCTGCCACAAAGGCACCCAAATAGTGTATCCTAAATTGAGCGCTCACTTTAGGTGCATATAAGGCATCAAGGGAGTCTTTTTGCCTATCCTGAACCAGAGAGAAACGAAAAATATTTTTGGAATCGCTGGAAAAGAATTTTGCAAAAAACCGTATGGCTGCCGGAAATCGATTCGATTTTTGATATTTTTGTTTTTGAATAGCCGGTTATATTTCCGTTATATATTGTTTTTACAAGATATTTTAACATTCTCCGTCCCGCCCCTGCCATTTCTATTAGATTTAATAAGCATTCCACTTTAAACCACTCAATCGATATATTTTTAACATTCACTAATTATTTAAAAAATTTAAAAAAATTCGTTTTTTTTCCTTGACAGTTTCCTCAAATAATGTAGTTATACCAAATAATGTGGATAAAAGTGGTACTTTAGGGTGAATCATGTTTCGAGGCAGCTCCTTTCATACAATTGATGCCAAAGGGCGGATGATCATTCCGACAAGATTTCGTGACGTTATCAAGGCCGGCGGAGGCGACGGAGTTATGTTGTCCAGAATGGATTTGAGCCTCTTTGCCTATACATTCGAAGAGTGGAAAAAGATCGAGGACAAAATTCTTTCTCTGGCTGAGAAAAGTGATGCCATGAGACGTTTCAGAAGGGTCTTCGTCGGCGGTGCATTTGAGTGTAACTGTGATAAACAGGGGCGTATCCTTGTGCCCCCTACGCTGAGGCATTATGCGGGTGTGAAAAAGGAGATTGTGCTTGTCGGTGTTCTGGATCACTTTGAAATTTGGTCTCGCGAAAACTGGGAAGCTGAAAATCTGAGGATGGAAGAAGATATGATGGGGGAGGGCGTCAGAAACGAAATTGCAAAATTAGGGCTGTAATATCATGTCATATCGGCACATATCCGTCATGCCCGAGGAAGCGGTCGACATGCTTAACTGCAGGTCGGGTAAAATCTATGTTGACGGAACACTCGGCGGCTGCGGTCATGCCGGATTGATTCTTGAGAGAATCGCACCCGGGGGAACGCTCATCGGGATAGACCAGGATATGGATGCCATTCAAAATGCAAAAAAAGTTCTGACCCCATTTCAAGATCATATACACCTAGTTCACGATAATTTTGTCAATCTCAAAAGAATTCTGGATCAGCTCGATATCTCTGCTGTAGATGGTATTCTGCTCGATCTGGGATTCTCTCTCAATCAAATAGAAAACAGCGGGCGCGGGTTTAGCTTTATGCGGGATGAGCCTCTTGATATGCGGATGAATGTTGAGTCATCGACGACAGCTGAAGATATTGTTAATCGGCTTGATGAAAAAGCGCTTGCCACTCTTTTCAGGAAAAACAGTGATGAAAGATGGGCACGCCCGATTGCAAGGAAAATTGTCAGGGAGAGGAACAGACGCCTGATTCGTTCCAGCAAGCAACTGGCGGATATTGTCTGCAGTGCGGTTCCAAGAAAAAAAAAACACGGCAGGCGTATCCATCCTGCGACAAAAGTTTTCATGGCGCTTAGAATTGCAGTCAACCAGGAGCTTGAAGTGCTGGAAACGTTTTCAGAGGCTGCGGTTGAAATGCTGAATTCCGGAGGCCGCTTTTGCACTCTTTCTTTTCATTCTCTTGAAGATCGGATTGTAAAACACAGTTTCAGGAGATTGGAAAAGGGATGTATCTGTCCCTCTGATTTTCCCAAATGTAATTGCGGCAGAACAAAACTTGTTCGTGTTTTGACACGGAAAGCGCTCAAACCATCGGACAGGGAAATTGCAGAAAATCCGCTGTCTCGAAATACAAGACTTCGGGCGATTGAGAAAATTTAACGATAGTTGCATTCGTTGTTTTAACATATGAAAAGAGCCAAAAAGAAGTCCCGCTCCCCCGGTTCCATCGGTATCTGGGTCGTTATTATTCTCATTCTGATGGGGGAGTTTCTTTTTTATACCTGGTGTCGTGTGCAGTGCACAAAAACAGGTTACAAAATTGCTGATGAAAAGAAGAGAAATAGAGATTTGTTGAAGTTAAAAAAAAATTTAAGGGTTGAGCTGGCTGGCTTGAAATCGCCGGATAGAATTGGAAGGATAGCAAGAGAGCAGCTCAAATTGGTGATGCCGGAACCAGGTCAGATAATAGTTATCCCATGAATAAAGCGGACAAAAAAAATATACAGCTTCGTATCGTAATGATCGGTATATTTTTTAGTCTGCTATACTCTGTCATTTTAGCAAGAGCAGTTCAACTGCATGTTTTAAAAGGAACATGGCTGTCTGAAAAAGCAGCCGGACAATATAAAAAGTCTATTGTCGCAACCGGTAAACGGGGCACGATATTTGATTCCAAATATCGAGAGATGGCTGTGAGTATCGATGTCAAATCAATCGGAGCCTTTCCGGGTGCGATCGACAATGCCGAAAAAACGGCCAGATCCCTTGGTAAAATTCTAAATTGTCGCAGTAAAAATCTAAAAAAGAAACTCCTGTCAAAGCGTTCTTTTGTCTGGATCAAGCGCTATGCAACCCCAAAAGAAGTAAGCATGATTAAGGCCCTTAATCTGGAAGGAATTGATTTCATTTCAGAATACAGCCGAGTCTATCCAAACCGTTCACTCGGGGCACAGGTCCTTGGCTTTTCAGGCATAGACGGGCAGGGGCTCGAAGGCATTGAATACTATTACAATCATTACATGAATGGTTCAACAGCCCGGCAGACGGTTATTCGAGATGCCCTTGGACGGGGTGTTGATGCGGATCAAAAAGTTCTTGCAGAGTACAATGGGAATAACCTCGTCCTCACCTTTGACAAGGCGATACAATACATTACCGAATGCGCTCTTGATGAAGCCGTCAAGACCTATTCCGGCAAGTCCGGGATGGCAATTGTCATGGAGCCGTCATCCGGGGCGGTGCTGGCTCTTGCTCACTTCCCCCATTTTAATCCCAATAATTTTCGAAAGTTTGAGCAGGACCTGTGGCGCAACCGGGCGATTACGGATCCTTTTGAGCCGGGTTCTACCATGAAAATTTTTCTGGCATCTGCCGCGATTGAGTCCGGATCCTGTAATACAAACACAATATTTTACTGTGAAGGCGGAAGATATAGAATCGGCAGAAATTTTATACACGATACCCACGAGTACGGCTGGCTTTCTCTTCAGCAGATCATAAAGTATTCAAGCAATATCGGGACGGTCAAGATCGCCGAGCGGATCGGAAAGGCCAATCTTTATCATACCCTCCGGAATTTTGGGTTTGGGAAAAAAACCGGAATCGATTGCCCAGGCGAGACAGCCGGAACACTGTCCCCGCAGTCCAGGTGGTCCAAAATTGATACCGGCGCGATCTCATTCGGTCAGGGTATATCGGTTTCAGCCATCCAGCTTATAACCGCTGTTTCTTCAATAGCCAATAACGGCATATTGATGAAGCCTTATGTGGTTCAGGCAATAACCGATCGAAACGGAAGACTTATCGAAAATTTTCATCCCCAAAAAGTGAGGACGGTGATTTCACCCGAAACAGCGGGAATTATAAAAAGGATCATGCAGACGGTTATTGCCGAAGGCGGCACCGGTGTCAATGCAGCTCTTGAAGGATATACGGTTTGCGGCAAAACCGGCACGGCGCAAAAGATCAGTAATAACGGAGGGTATGCAAGGGGAAAATATGTGGCCTCTTTTGTAGGGTTTGCCCCGGCCGAAAATCCTGCTGTGGCGATTCTTGTCGCTGTCGATGAACCCCAGGAGCAACACTATGGGGGTATTGTTGCGGCACCGGCATTCAGGAAAATCGCATACGATACGCTTAACTACCTGAACATACCGCCGGGCCGCGGGAAACCGATGGAAAATGCAGACCGGCTGATCGCTTTCCGGGGTAGAGGAGCGAAGAGATGAGACTGTCGGAACTCCTCAAGGCGATCAATGTGAATGTTGTTTTGGGGACCGGGAAAACACCTGATCCGGAGATCGTTTCCATTCATTACAGGGCGGATCAGGTTCAGCCGGGAGGATTATTTGTAGCCATACCGGGCTTTAAGGCAGATGGCCATGATTATATCGATCAGGCACTTGACAGGGGGGCGGCAGCGGTGATTATCGAAAAACCGGTTCAAAAAGAAGCCATCCTTGTAAAGGTAGATAATGCAAGGAAAGCACTTTCAGGGATTGCTGCAAAATTTTTTCTTCATCCGTCTGAAAAACTTACGGTTATCGGGATAACCGGAACAAACGGCAAAACAACTACTTCATATCTGATCGAAAGCATGCTTCTTCAGTCAAAAATCAGATGCGGAGTAATCGGGACTATCAACTATCGATTTGCAGATCGAATTTTTGATAATCCTATGACAACGCCTGAATCAGCAGATCTTCATGAGATTTTATCCGACATGGCGGATGATGGTGTCACTCATGTCGTAATGGAGGCTTCCTCTCATGCAATTGATCTTCAAAGGATCAGAAATATCCGTATCCGTATCGGAGTATTTACAAATTTGAGCCAGGATCACCTGGATTATCACGGAGATATGGCATCTTACTGGGAATGCAAAAAAAGACTTTTTACGGAAAGTCTGGATAAGAGCGGAAAAACAGAGCCGGCATCCGCAGTTATAAACTGTCTGAATAAAGAAGGGGAGGACCTGCGAAAAATTCTTGAAGCACAGAAAGTCAAGCCGGAGATATATACAATCGGTACACCCGACAGGCATCAGATCAGTGCGGTCGAAGCGAATTTTAATTTGGACGGCATCAACGGTTTGATCAAAACTCCTGTCGGCAATTTCGAGTTTCGTTCTTCTCTCGTAGGCCGGTTTAATCTGGACAATATTTTATGCGCGACCGGTGCCGGGCTTGCAATCGGCCTTCCGCTTTCAACGATAGCAAAAGGAGTTGAAACATTTACAAGTGTTCCGGGCCGGCTTGAGTCGGTGGGAAATCATTCAGGCCGGTTTGTGTTTGTTGATTACGCGCATACTCCCGATGCTCTGGAAAACGTACTTTCAACCCTGAGGTCCCTGACATCAGGAAGGCTGATTTGCATATTCGGGTGCGGCGGCGACAGGGACCGGACCAAACGGTCAATGATGGGTAAAATTGCAGGAAGATACGCAGACCTTTCCATTATTACGTCGGATAATCCAAGAACAGAAAATCCGATGGCAATCATCGAGGAGATTGTTTCCGGAATAAAGAAAGTTGCCGAACCGGCAGATTTTGAAACCGGTGAGTATGACCGGGGATACGTTATTGAGCCTGATAGGAAAAAAGCTATTGAAGATGGGATATCAATGTCTTCTTCTGGTGATACGGTTCTGATCGCCGGAAAAGGGCATGAGACATATCAGATCATCGGAGCTGAAAAATTTCCCTTTGACGATCGTGTTGCAGCAGAAAAAGCATTAAAAAAATAGACGGCATATGAATCAATCTATTCCTTTTACAGTTCAGGACATTCTAAAAGCAACCGGCGGTGAATTGTTGTTTGGGGATCAAACCGATGTGTTTGGAGGCGTTTCCATTGATTCCAGGGAGATCAATAAGGAAGAATTATTTGTCGCGATTGTAGGAGAAAAACATGACGGCCACAGCTTTATCAAAGATATCATCCAAAAGGATGTGCGCGGTTTCATAATAGACAAAAAGCATTCAAAAGAATTAGAAGTGCCGGGAGGGAAGAATCAAAAGATTATCTTTGTCGCTGTAGATAATACGACCAAAGCGCTTGGGAGACTTGCTGCGTTTCAGAGGAAAAGATCGGGTGTCCGTCTGATAGCCGTTACGGGTTCAAACGGGAAAACAACGACCCGGTCACTTATTTCAAGTGTGATGGAACAAAAATTTTCCACATTGTCAACCATGGGAAATTATAATAATGAGATCGGTCTCCCTCTAACACTTCTCCGGCTTGAGAAAGGTCATGAATGGGCCGTTGTGGAACTGGGAATGAACCATATCGGGGAAATTCGAAATCTTGCGAGGATCTGCCTGCCGGATATCGGCGTAATCACAAATATCGGACCGGCACACCTTGAAGGGGTAGGATCCATAGAGGGAGTGATGCAGGCAAAAGGTGAGCTTCTTTCGGAAATCAATACGGGAGGCACGTCGGTCCTGAACGCTGATGACCCTCGTGTTTTGGAACTTTCTGAAAATACCGGAACAAATGTTCTGTTATATGGGTTTTCAGAAAAGGCGGCTGTTCGGGGGGCCTCTTTTAAACAGG
>JAQYVL010000152.1 GCA_030145525.1 Desulfobacterales bacterium | reverse complement strand
AAGTCGGGCAGCAATAATTGATGACGCTCACTTTAGGAAATAGAAACAAGGCATACCATCATGTTTGATAGAAGGTTGATACAGTATTTTGACTGGTGGCTGATTGGTTTGACGCTTATTCTTGGAGCAATCGGTCTTGTTCTAATCTACAGCGCGGTTACGGCCGGTGATGCTATTTCCCAGGAAACCCTGTATGGGAAGCAGATGGTCTGGTTTGGTATTGGGCTGGCCGCAATGGTAATTTCCTTTATTTTTAACTACCGGCTTTTTGATCAGTGGGGCGGTGGAATATATATTATCAGCATTATCCTTTTGGTTCTTGTTTTGTTTTACGGAAAATATGTAGCCGGCTCGAGGAGATGGCTTGTCCTGGGCCCTTTGACGATTCAGCCGTCAGAACTGGTGAAGATAAGCGTCATCATTGTGCTTGCGAAATATTACTCAAAAAGAGCAAGCATCCAGGGATTTACATTAAAAGAGCTTTTCACACCAATGCTGTTTGTTGTCATACCGTTTGTACTGATTGTGAAACAGCCGGACCTGGGGACTGCGATGCTGCTTGTTATGATTGCTGCATCGGTTACAGTTTATGTCAAGATAGAGCGCCGATCTATGGCATGGCTTATCGGTTCAGGGGCAATTCTTGTTTCTATGGCATGGTTCTTTTTTCTTAAGGGATATCAGAAGCGGAGAATTTTGACATTTTTTAATCCGGATCGTGATCCACTTGGGGCTGGTTACCACATCATTCAATCCAAGATAGCCATCGGATCTGGGATGCTGTTCGGCAAGGGATTCCTCAAGGGAACGCAGAACGCTCTCTCGTTTCTTCCGGAGCAGCATACTGATTTTATATTATCGGTTCTGGCCGAAGAGTGGGGATTTGCAGGGACAGGATTCGTTCTATTCCTATATATGCTGCTTCTTGTCTGGGGACTGAGTATCGCTCATGGATGCCGGGATTCATTTGGCACCATACTCTCTGTCGGTGTCACGGCTATGATTTTTTGGCAGGTGTTTATTAATATCGGCATGGTAATGGGCCTTATGCCGGTTGTGGGTGTGCCTCTTCCGCTAATCAGTTACGGCGGATCATCAGTTGTAACTTCATTGATCGGCATCGGAATATTAATGAACATCAGCATGCGTAGATTTATGGTAGAGTAGCACCTTAGGTTATTTTGTTTTTAACCATGCGGATAGAGGAGGAGATATGAGAAAAAAGAAGAAGGCGGATTCGATAACAACCTTTCTTGGTGAAGATGCAATCATTGAGGGTATGATCGACTTTAAAGGCACAATCCGTCTGGATGGAAGGTTTAAAGGAAAAATTCAAAGTGAGGATGGGACGGTAATCGTTGGCGAAAAGGCTGTTATCGATGCAGATATAAATGTCGATGTTGCCATTATTATGGGACAGGTAAACGGTATTGTTGATGCAAAGGACAGGATTGAAGTTTATCCTCCGGGAAGCGTAGTCGGTGATATCCAGGCACCTGTAATTTCCATCGATGCGGGCGTCAAGTTCAATGGAAACTGTGCAATGAAGCCAACGCGAAGATCCTCGGGTAAGACTTTAAATGCAGACGGTCCCGCTGATAAAGCGCCGGCTGATTTGGATGAATCTAAAATTAAAAATTTTCCAAAAAACCTTTGACAAACAGATGCGGCTGATGATAAATGACTCCTTTGAGAGTGAGGCGCCGCCCCTCTTTATTTTGTTTAATATATTGAATTTAAAGCTATTCCGAGGGTCTAAGGTGGAGGCATTTACATGGATTATTCTGGTATAACCCGGAATTGTATTCTGGTAACAAAGAAGCTGACAGCTGGCACGGCAGTTTTATTCACATGCGCTTCAACAGCATTTGCTGCCGGGATACAGGTCATCCCTGATTCATCGGTCATTATCCAGGTTGTTAATTTTATTTTTTTAATCTGGGTGATGAACATCATTCTTTATAAGCCCATCAGAAAAATCATTGCTGAAAGAAAAGATAAAGTTAGAGGACTCGAAGGCAGTATCGATAATTTGAATCAGGATGCCCTGGAAAAGGATAAGGCATACGATGTCGGTATCAAAGATGCCAGAGCCAAAGGACTGTCTGAAAAAGAAGCGCTGGCCCAAGAAGCTTCTGAAGAAGAAAAAAAATTGATCGAAGAGATCACGAGCAGGGCTCAAGCCAATCTGATTGAAATTCGTGAAAAAATAGCAAAGGACACGGAAGAAGTGCGATCCTCTTTAAAAAAGGATGTTGATTCTTTTGCTGGAGAAATCGGTCAGAAAATTTTAGGGAGGGCTTTTTAATGAAAGGTTCCGTTTTTTTCAGAAGGAATGCCTTTGTGTTGATACAGATTACCCTTGTGCTTCTCGTTTGCTTTGCCGGTGCGGCATTGGCAGCTTCCGGAGGAGGAGAGAATGGTGCTGAAGCAAAGGGATGGGCTGCAACCGATACCTACCGGGTGATTAATTTTGCAATATTATTCATCGCGCTGTTTTTTATCCTGAAAAAACCGGTCTCTCATGCCTTGAACGGGAGGATTGAAGGAATAAAGACCGAACTTGAGGGGCTTGAGGCAAAAAAAAAGGAAGCGGAAAAAAAGCTTTCGGAATATAATGAGCAGATAGCCTCTCTGGACAGGGAAGCTGAAAAAATTATCGCAGAATATATAAAGCAGGGCAAGGCAGCCAGAGAGAGAATTCTTGAAGAATCTAAAAAAGCTGCTGAAAAACTTGAAGAGCAGGCCAGAAGAAACATCGAGAATGAGTTCAAAAGTGCTAAATTAAAACTGCAGAAAGATATACTTGAAAAGGCATTAACCAAAGCGGAAGAGTTGCTTAAAGATAAAATTACATCCGAGGATCAGAACAGACTGGTTGATGAATATTTAGATAAGGTGGTGGCATAGTGAAAAATCTGGCGATTGCAAGGCGTTATGCCAAGGCTCTTATGCTTATCGGCAAAGAGGACGGGCAGGCTGAAAAGTATAGAGAGGAACTGAGCGGCCTTGCCGAATTATTTGATCAGGGTCAGGAACTTGGACAAACGATCTGCAATCCCCTGTATGATGCCGGGGGCAGAAAGAAGGTCCTTGAGGTGGTTCTTGGAAAGCTTGATCTGAGTAAGGTTATGACATCTTTCATGCTATTGCTGTTTGAAAAGGGACGAATCGGCTTTATTGCGAATATTAATGATTTTTATCGGAAGCTTGCTGACAACCTGAAGGGAATTGGCCGGGCCAGCGTGGTTTCTGCATCCAAGCTGTCTTCAGATGCGGTTGAAAAGATACGTGAATCCCTTTCAAAAATGACAGGCAAAGAAATTAAGCTGGACGTTGAAGAAGATTCCAGCCTGATCGGCGGAGTTGTTACGAAAATCGGGGATCTTGTATTGGATGGCAGTATCAAAACCCAATTATTAAATATGAGAGAATCTTTAAAAAGGGGTGAGAGAGTCTAATGGAAATAAGAGCTGAAGAAATAAGTCAAATTATCAAGGAGCAGATTAAGGATTTCGACAAAAAGGTCGAGCTTAGCGAGACCGGTGTTGTTTTGTCGGTTGGTGATGGTATTGCCAGAGTATATGGACTTGAAAAAGCTATGACTATGGAGTTGATTGAATTTCCCGGTAATGTTCTTGGGCTTGTACTTAATCTCGAGGAAGACAATGTGGGTATCGCTCTCATGGGTGAGGACATCCATATTAAAGAGGGTGACATCGTAAAAAGAACCGGCCGTATCGCTGAAGTTCCGGTAGGTAAGGAAGTTCTGGGACGAGTTGTGGATACTACCGGTGCCCCGCTGGATGGCAAGGGACCGATCAATGCTAAACTTACCAGTCGAATTGAGATGGTCGCTCCGGGTGTTATTGCAAGAAAGGGTGTTCATGAGCCATGCTATACCGGTTTGAAAGCTGTTGATGCCATGACACCGGTGGGAAGAGGACAGCGGGAACTTATTATCGGCGACCGTCAGATTGGTAAAACCGCCATTGCGATTGATGCGATTCTTGCACAGAAAGATACAGATATCTATTGTATTTATGTAGCCTGCGGCCAGAAAAAATCGTCTGTTGCGCAGGTTGCGGCAGTTCTTGAAAAACACGGAGCCATGGAATACACCACCATCGTGGCTGCATGTGCAAGTGATCCTGCATCGCTGCAGTATCTGGCTCCATATGCAGGTTGCGCTATGGGTGAGTATTTCCGTGATAACGGAATGCACTCTCTGATTATTTATGATGACCTTTCCAAACAGGCTGTAGCCTATCGTCAGGTATCACTGCTTCTCAGGCGTCCTCCGGGGCGAGAAGCGTTTCCCGGCGATATTTTTTACAACCATTCACGTCTTCTGGAAAGGGCTTCCAAGCTGAATGATGAACTTGGAGCGGGTTCCCTCACTGCGCTGCCAATTATTGAAACGCAGGCCGGTGATGTTGCTGCGTTTATTCCGACAAACGTTATTTCGATTACCGATGGTCAGATATATCTAGAGCCGGATCTCTTTTTCGCCGGTATAAGGCCGGCCATTAATGTTGGCCTTTCCGTATCCCGAGTCGGTGGAGCTGCTCAGGAAAAAGCCATGAAACAGGTAGCCGGAACATTGCGACTTGATATGGCTCAGTTTCGTGAATTGGAAGCATTTGCGGCATTTGGTTCAGACCTCGATGCTGCAACACAGGCTCAGCTTACCAGAGGTGAAAGACTGGTTGAGATTTTGAAACAGCCTCAATATCAGCCGTTGCCACTGGAAAAGCAGATTGTAATTCTGTATGCCGGTGCCAAGGGATATCTGGATAAATACCCAAAAGGTGTCGCGGCAAAATATGAAGCAGGCCTTTATACATTCGTTGAAAGCAGATTCTCTGAACTGCTTGACGCAATAAAAGAAAAACGTGAGCTGACTGACGATATCGAAGCCATCATGAAGAAAATGCTCGAAGCTTACGATGAAGAGTTCAAGGATACGATTAAATAATTCTGCGGTGAACGGAAAAGCATTATCAGGTCATTGAAATAAAATTTTCGGGTCAAAATGATGATTCCAAACCGCTTGGTAAATTAAGGGTAAATCTGTATGCCAACTTTAAAGGAAGTTCAAACAAAGATCGGTAGTATTAAAAAGACAAAGCAGATCACCAAGGCGATGAATATGGTGGCTGCTTCCAGGCTGCGCGGTGCCAGGAATGCCATGGAAGGATTTCGGCCTTTTGCCGGTAAATTTGCAGAGGTCCTGGGTAGTCTTGCCGAGAAAGCAGGTGAAGACGCCAGCCCGCTGCTGACGCCAAGGGATGAGGTTAAAAAAATTCACCTTGTTCTCTGCACATCGGATCGAGGGCTCTGCGGGGGCTTCAACATGAACCTGATTGAAAAAGCCCGAAAATTTATGGAACAGAAAAAGGGAGAGGGCAAAGAATTCATTGTTACCAATTTTGGTAAAAAGGGTCGTGACTGGTCCAGAAAAGAAGGGCTTCAAATCAAAAACGAATATCTTGGAGTTGTCGGCTCTGATTTCGGCTTCAACGTAGCGACAAATGCCGGGCGGAGCCTGATTGATGGTTTTCTTGCAGGTGACTGGGACGAAGTTTATGTTGTCTGGTCTAATTTTCTGAGTATGGGAAAACAGGTTTCCACGCTGCAGCAGATTTTGCCGATTCCACCGATTGAGGAGGAGCAGAAAAAAGACATAAACGCGCCATTCCGGGCGGAACACATTTGTGAACCTTCACCGGATGAGCTCCTCGGCGAAATGTTGCCGAGAAATGTCTATATCCAGATCCATAGCGGCCTGCTTGAAACATCTACGAGTGAACATGCTGCAAGAATGATGGCGATGGATAATGCAACCAAGGCCTGTAATGATATGGTTAATGAGTTAACCCTCTTGTATAATAAGGCCCGGCAGGCGGCCATTACGGCCGACCTGATGGATATTGTCGGCGGAGCCGAGGCCCTTAAAGGATAAACCTGAAAAATAAATGCGGAATGTGATTTATAGGAGGTCTATAAATGGGAGAGAATATTGGTAAAATTGCACAGGTTATGGGGCCTGTAGTAGACGTTGAGTTTGAGCCGGGTAAACTGCCCGCGATTCTTACAGCACTAAAAATAACCAATCCAACTATTGATGATGATCCTGAAAACCTGGTGGTCGAAGTTGCCCAGCACCTGGGTGATAATGTTGTAAGAACAGTAGCCATGGACGTTACCGATGGCCTGGTGCGCGGAATGGATGTAAAAGACACCGGAAAACCGATTATGATGCCGGTCGGTGAAGCAGGACTCGGAAGAGTTCTGAACGTTGTTGGAAAACCGGTTGACGGTCTTGGCCCGGTAAGCATGGAAAAAACACTTCCGATCCACAGGCCGGCACCGACTTTTACCGAGCAGGATACGGAAGTTCGTGTACTTGAAACTGGAATCAAGGTTATCGACCTGCTGGTTCCGTTTCCCCGTGGCGGTAAAATGGGTATGTTTGGCGGTGCCGGTGTTGGGAAAACCGTTATTATGATGGAAATGGTTAACAACATCGCAATGGAGCACGGCGGTATTTCCGTATTCGCCGGTGTTGGTGAAAGAACCCGTGAAGGAAATGACCTTTACCATGAAATGAAGGATTCCGGAGTTCTTCCAAAAGCGGCTTTGATTTATGGTCAGATGACGGAACCGCCGGGAGCTCGTTCCCGTGTCGCACTCTCCGCCCTCACAGCAGCTGAATATTACCGTGATGAAGAGGGACAGGACGTTCTGATTTTCATCGATAACATTTTCCGATTCACCCAGGCCGGCGCAGAAGTTTCCGCTCTTCTCGGCCGTATTCCTTCTGCTGTTGGTTATCAGCCAACTTTGGCTGTGGATCTGGGTGCTCTGCAGGAACGTATTACATCCACCGACAAAGGTTCCATTACAGCTGTTCAGTGTGTATACGTACCGGCTGACGACCTTACCGACCCGGCCCCGGCAACAACATTTGCGCATCTTGATGGAACGGTTGTTCTTTCTCGCAGCATCTCAGACAAAGGAATCTATCCTGCAGTTGATCCTCTTGACTCAAGCTCAAGAATTCTTGATGCAGCTTATGTCGGGGATGAACATTATCAGGTGGCGCGTCAGGTTCAGCAGATTCTTCAGAAATACAAGGAGTTACAGGATATTATTGCAATTCTGGGTATTGATGAATTGTCCGATGAAGATAAAATTACAGTTGAGCGTGCCAGGCGCATTCAGAGATTCCTTTCCCAGCCATTCCATGTTGCAGAGGTATTTACAGGAATAGCAGGGAAATATGTAAAGATTGAGGATACCGTACGGGCGTTCAGAGAAATATGTGACGGCAAGCATGATGATTTGCCCGAACAGGCTTTCTACATGGTAGGCTCTATCGAAGAGGTTATCGCAAAAGCTGAAAAGATGGCGAAAGCATAGGAAATAGGGATCCAAAGATGGCGGAAAATATTAAACTGGAAATTGTTACTCCGGATAAATTTGTTGTGGATGATCAAGCTCAGATCGTAATGGCTCCCGGATCAGAAGGTGAATTCGGAATTCTCAGCGGGCATACGCCTTTCCTTACAAGCTTGAAAATCGGAACCGTGAGCTACAAAGACGCAGGCGGCACAGAAAGACTTGTCTTTGTCAGTGGTGGTTTTTCAGAAGCACTGCCCGATATGGTTACAATTCTGGCTGAATCTGCGGAAAGACGCAGAGATATCGATGAGAATCGTGCGAAAGAAGCGATGAAAAGGGCGGAAGATCGTCTTGCTCCCGGCAAAGGTGATGAGGTCAATTTTCTGCGTGCTCAGGCAGCTCTTGCTAGAGCGATGCATCGTCTTCGGGTAAAGGGGCATGACATCTGATCGTTTTGATTTTTTAATTTGCGAAAAAATATACCAAAAGGGCAAGCCGTTATAGTGGCCTGCCCTTTTTTGTTTTATATCTGAGATAAGTGATTATGGAGCAAAAAGTAGACCGCAGGACCGCTATTATCATTCTTGCAGCAGGACTGGGGACCAGAATGAAGTCCGACATGGCAAAGGTGCTTCACAAGGTTTGCGGAAAATCGATGATCGGCCATGTCGTGGATATGGCTGTGGAAGTTGCCGGTGAAAATATAATCGTTGTAACCGGTTATCAGTCCGATCAGGTAAAGGAGACGGTAAGAATGTCGGCTCAGGTTGGTTTTGCCTATCAGAAAAAACAGCTTGGAACCGGACACGCTGTTCTGTGTGCAATGCCCGAATTGCATGAAGGTGTTGAAAATGTGATTATTCTCTGCGGAGATGTGCCTCTGCTTTCAGCGGGAACGGTTTTTAATTTTATTGAGAGCCATAACAAACAAAACAACCAGATTACAGTGCTTGCTGTTGAGGTTGAAAATCCAACAGGTTACGGCCGTATGATCGTGAATCAGGATGGCAGCCTTGTTAAAATTGTGGAAGAAGCAGATGCAAATCAAGATGAAAAAAGTATAAGAATTATCAATTCAGGCATTTATTGTGTTGAAAGGATGTTTTTAGAGCATTCCCTTAAGATGTTGAAGCCGGATAATGCACAGAATGAATTTTATCTTACCGATATTATATCAATCGGTGCTGATGAAAATAAAAAAATCGGTCTGTTTATGGGGAATGATTCGGAGGAGGTTGTCGGTATAAACTGCATCCAGGATTTGTATGAAGCGGAAAAGTTTATGAACAAGCGGTCAAGGTAAAACTTCTTGACATTAAATGATTTTGAAGCATATAGTAACATAAATGATGATGAGGTGAATCATTGGCGCGTGAGGAAATATCTAGGCAATTTGATGTAATTGAGGATAAGGTTGAAAAGCTGATTGAGCTCTGCAAATCTCTTGAGGCAAAAAATTTTGAATTTAAAAACAAGATAGAGGGGTTAGAGCAGGAACTCCGAGAACGACATGAGGCTGAAAAAGTATATTCAGAGCAGAAAGATTTGATTCGGGGAAAAATTGACAGCCTCCTTGAAAAATTGAGCATGTTTACTGATTCGGAGTCACCATAGCAAGTAATTACCAGATAAGCAAAGGTAGAAGACGCATCATTGGACAAAATCATAACCATCGAACTATTTGGGCAGCAATACTCATTCAAAGCAGAATCAGGCGTGTCCAATGCCAATGAAGTCGCAGATCTGCTGATTCGGGAAGTGGCTAATGTTGAGAAGCAACTATCGAAAAGTACAGCTAAAATGAATAAAGTAACCATACTGACATTGGCCGCATTAAACATTTCAAACGAATTTATAGATCTGAAACGCAATTACTCTGAACTGGTGGATAACATATCAGAACGGTCTGCTTCACTGGTAAACATGCTTGACGTGAGCCTATAGCTATGGCTTGCTGCTATTTGGGGGCTGAAGAAGATAACTCGATATTCGTATATGTCGCGTCGAGTTCGTCTGCCCTTTAAAACGCTCAGATGTCATACTGCTTTTGCCTGAAACATTTCTCCACTGAAGATGATGACCCCTGCCGTGATCGTGATTGTTGATGTTCTTTGTCCCAACACTTTATTGAAAGGGAGCTTTCACTGGTTTTGGTGTGCATGTTCTGCTCGTACAGAAAAGCCTAAAGAAACTACAAGGCGCCCACCTTTGAGCTTTGGCTCAAAGACCTGACAACACGACAGATTGGCGGGGGTTCCATTTTCAACATTGCATAGATAAAGGTTTTATCAACATCCTCAATAGATCTTCATTGCTTGCCGTAAGATATTTTCCCCTCATTTGCTTTTTTTATAAAAAACATAGCTAATTAGTACTTTACTACATGGAGGGTTACAACCATCCTGAAAGGGATGTCAATATAAACCAGGGTATCAGGGCTCTTTGTGTTGACATTTATTCGAGCCCGGTCCTGCTGAAGTGGAGATTGTATAATGAATGAATTCGACATTATTATCGGAATAGTCGGCTTAGTTACAATCGGAATAGTCGGCTTAGTTGCAGGACTTTTTTTGATGTATTTTTTAAAGGATAGACTGACTTCAAATAAACTCAAAAATGCAGAAGTAGATGCGGTAAGACTGGTTAAAGATGCGGAGCTCAGGGCTGAGACACTGTTGAAAGAGGCTGAACTCGAAGCCAAGGGCCGGCTGTTAAAAATGAAGAATGATTTTGATGCGGAGACTCGTGAAACAAAAGCAGAATTGAAAAAACAGGAAAGACGTATAATTAAGAAAGCAGAACTTTTTGAAAAAAAACAGGAACAGTTCGAAAAGCGCGAGCGTGATATTTTGCGATCTGAAAAGAATTTGGATAGAAGGGATAAAGAACTTACGCTTGCTAAGAAAAAATCTGCTGCCCAAATCGAAGAGCAAAAAAAACAGCTTGAAAAAATTTCAGGGCTAACCTCGGAAAAGGCAAAGGATCTTTTGATAAGAGCGATGGAAAATGAGGCCAGATATGAGGGAGCTCGATTGATTAAACGTATCGAGAGTGAGGCCAAGGAGACCGCTGATAAAAATGCAAAGAAGATTATCGCTACGGCAATCCAGAGATATTCCGGTGATTTTGTTGCAGAGCGAACAGTTTCAGTGGTTCCTTTACCCAGCGATGAAATGAAGGGGCGTATCATTGGAAGAGAAGGGCGTAATATCAGAGCTCTTGAGGCAGCCACAGGAATAGACCTTATTATTGATGATACACCGGAGGCGGTTATTTTATCGGGTTTTAATCCTGTAAGGCGTGAGGTGGCGAGGCTTTCATTGCTTAAGCTGATCGCCGACGGACGTATTCACCCGGCTCGTATTGAGGATATCGTCAAAACAGTTACAGATGAGGTTGATCTGGCGATTAAAGAAGCTGGAGAACAGGCTACGTTTGATGTCGGAGTTCACGGCATCAATCCGGAACTTATTAAGGTTATCGGAAGGCTCAAATTTAGAACAAGCTACGCGCAGAACGTTCTACAGCATTCTGTCGAAGTCGGATTCCTGAGCGGGATTATGGCTTCCGAACTCGGCCTGAATACAAAACTGGCAAAAAGGATGGGGCTTCTTCATGATATTGGGAAGGCCATTGATCATGAAGTTGAGGGGCCCCATGCAGTTATCGGATCTAATCTTGCCAAAAAACATGGGGAATCTGCCGGGGTTGTTCAGGCCATTGCAGCACACCATGAAGATGTCCCCCCGAATTCGGTATATGATTTTTTGGTTCAGGCTGCCGATGGCCTTTCCGGTGCCAGACCGGGTGCCAGAAAGGAACTGCTTGAGAATTATGTAAAGCGGCTTGAAGATCTTGAAAAGATAGCAAAGTCTTTTAAAGGGGTTTCAAACTCTTATGCGATTCAGGCCGGGCGGGAACTCCGGGTTATTGTCGAAGGAGAAAACATTGCAGATGAAGAGGCCGTTCTGTTGAGCCGTGATATTGTTAAAAAAATTGAAGAAACCCTTACATTTCCCGGACAAATAAAAGTAGTTGTTATTCGTGAAACAAGGGCGGTTGAATATGCAAATAAATAATAATCGCTTCGAATTAAAAAAAACGATATCATTTGCAGGTTGATACAAAACAGGAAAGAAATTCAAAAATGAGTATACTGGAAACCTTAGAAAAGCGTGGATTTATAGAAGATACGACCCATGAAAAAGAGTTGGCTGAGTATTTGGATAAAGGGCGGGCAACGTGTTATATCGGCTTTGATCCCACTGCTTCCAGCCTTCATGTAGGCAGCCTGATTCCAATCATGTCACTCGCCCATATGCAAAAAGCAGGGCATCGGCCGATAGCGCTCGTAGGAGGCGGAACCGGACTCGTTGGCGATCCAAGCGGCAAGACAGAAATGAGGAAACTGTTAACTGAAGAAATGGTTGAGCAAAATGCCTTGGGAATTAAAAAACAGCTCTCCAGGTTTATTGATTTTAATAATGGGAAAGCCCTGCTTTTGAATAATGCGGATTGGCTCACAAAGGTTGAATATATTCCGTTTTTAAGAGATATAGGTCGGCATTTCAGCGTGAATCGTATGATAAAGGCGGAAAGTTATAAAATACGTCTTGAATCTGAAGAAGGGCTTAATTTTATTGAGTTTAATTATATGCTTTTACAGGCGTATGATTTTATGGAGCTTTTTGATCGATTTGGCTGCTGTATTCAGATGGGTGGAAGTGATCAGTGGGGAAATATTGTGGCGGGTGTTGAGCTTGTTCGAAAAGCAAGGCAGAAGACGGTTTTCGGTATTACATTTCCATTGATAACAACAAGCAGCGGGGCTAAAATGGGGAAAACCGCCCAAGGAGCTGTATGGTTAGATCCTGAGCGAACATCCCCGTATGATTATTATCAATACTGGGTTAATGCCGATGACAGGGATGTCGTACGTTTTACAGCTCTTTTTACATTTCTTCCCATGCACGAAATTTCAGAAATCGATCAACTTGAAGGATCTGATTTGAACATCGCCAAAACAATACTTGCATTTGAGGCTACGAAGCTTGCCCATGGTGAAGCTGAGGCGGCGAAGGCCTTTTATGCAGCAACAAGCATGTTCGGGGCGAAGTCTGTCCCGGAAAAGATACTGCCTTCAAGTACAATTCCAAGAGGCAGGGCAGAAAGCGGTGATGGATCTGTACCGACATCCTTCATTGATGCCGACATGCTTAAGGAGGGGATCCCGGCATTCAAATTGTATCATATGACAGGACTGGCCAATTCAGGTGGAGAAGCCAGGCGTCTTATTAAGCAGGGAGGGGCTTATATTAATGATAAGAGATTGAATGAATTTGATTATTTGATTTCTGATACGGATATGCGTGACGGAGAGATTGTTTTGCGGGCAGGCAAGAAGCGGTACCATAAAATTAAGATGAATTGACTTGAATTGTTTGAAAGCCGCTCGAAAGTCCTTGACAAAGCAATGAAGCACATATAGTCATCTCAATTCTTTTTGCATTGCGAGGTGATTCCTGCTAAAGTTAAAAGTGAACTGTGAAAAAATACTCTTGTCAGACAATCACATCCGGAAAAGAAAATTTGCTCAAAGGGTTAAATAGAGCTTGACAAAATTTGCGGTTTGTTTTAAAAATAAAGCTTTCCCTAACGGGAAAATTTACCATTATAAAGTTTGATTTGATCTTTGAAAACTAGGTAGTGACAGCTTGTCGAGTAAGGGTCTCTTGTCGAGAGAGCATAAGGCTGGATTTTAGGATTCAGTCCTATAAATAGTTTAATTGGAGAGTTTGATCCTGGCTCAGAATG
>JAQYVL010000151.1 GCA_030145525.1 Desulfobacterales bacterium | reverse complement strand
TGAAAATTAAGTTAAAAAGTTGCCCCACAATATATTGTATGTGAAAAATTCTAAAATTTTCCCAAAAAGAAAAGATTAGACCATATAATAATAACACCTCGGATCTAATAAAACTGCTGATTTCATTTCGAGGTTCCCCATTTCCATCATGGTCACTATCACCCGAACCCACCCCAGCGTGTAAAAAGCACCATATGTAATGTGTCAACACATAACACTCTATCCCGCAATATAGCCCCTATCCCCTACACCCCCTACCTTGCCTCGGGCATAGTTTAAAGGGGATGGATGTTTATTATTTAGTTCTCGGTGATAAAGCATTGTCGGTAGCAATGGAGAAATACTCAATGGATTGATGCTCAACTTAACGTAGCCTTGACGAATGTTACCCATATGGTTACCCAAGTTGAAATTAAATAAAAGATTCTCCTCGCATTTGCCTTATTGATGGGATTTTGAAAAGATAGGCTTTGTGGCATACTATAAAAAAGGATTTTACAGAGATAGCCTCTGTAAAACCCTTTTTTTGATGGTGCCGAGGGACAGAATCGAACTGCCGACACGGGGATTTTCAGTCCCCTGCTCTACCGACTGAGCTACCTCGGCTTACCAAAAGCAAGTGCTGTTATTAATGAAGTCCTGGTTATTTGTCAAGAAATTTATTCCTAAAGTGAGCGTTTCAAATTTTAAGAATGCTGAGTTTAGAAATATTTCCATGAGGATTCTATCTATTTGAATTCTTAAAATTTAAAACCCATAGGGATTGTCGATCTTACCGCATCTACTGCGTCAGATGACATACCGCATAGAAAACTATAGCGAAATACCATCTTTCTTGTAGCTACGGCAACACCGCCGAAGGCGGGCAAACCTCGACAATCGCTCAATTTAGGTTATTGTTGATCCCCCATATCGCCAAACAGGTATTGAATTATGGAGCATGCCGCGATGGGAGCGGTTTCGGCCTTTAGTATGCGGGGCCCAAGGGATGCGACCGCAAATCCGGCTTCCTCTGCTTTTTCAATCTCCTGAGAGGAAAAACCGCCTTCCGGGCCCAGCATAAGCAACAGTTCACTTCTTTGGGTATTATGACCCATCATTTTATGATTTAAGGGGGTTAGCCCCTTTTCCCAGAGAACGATACTCAGGTCGCAATTTTTTCCAAAATGAAGGGTTTCTTCAAAGGATAAAGCCGGGCCGATTTCCGGGACAAGAGTTCTTTTGCATTGTTTTACGGACTCTTTTGCAATTTTCCTCCATCTCTCCAGCCTTGCGGGAAAACGTTTTTTATCCGGACGCGCAATCGAACGTTCAGCCACAAAAGGGAAAAAAAATGAGACGCCCAGTTCCGTAAACTGGCGGACAAGCGTATCCATCTTTCGGTCTTTTAAAAATGCCTGCGCCACAATCAGCCGGATCGGTGATTCTGTTCCTGAATCCGGCGTGTCCAGGATGTTGACATCAACAGCTTCAGGGGAAACGCTTGTGATCTCAGCACTGTATTCACATCCTGAATCGTCAACCAGTTCGATTCGTTTACCTTTTGTAAGCCGAAGAACTTTTTGCAGATGAATTGCTTCCGATCCGTAAATGGTTGCGGATGATTCGGTTATATCTTTTTTTTTAATAAAAAATCGGCGCATATTATGATGATACGGTGGATGGTAAACGAAAAATCCGAATGATTGTTTACTCGGAAAATGTTATTTCTATATTTGAAAGTCTCATAAAAAGTCAAAATTTTGATGGCAAAGAAAAAAGTTCAAGTTCAAGGCGCGCAAATCCCGAGGAGTGAGGCGTAGTTAGCCTACTCCGCAGGGACGAGGGATGAAGCGCAACACAGAAATTGGACTTTTTGCGAAGCCATCATATTTAAACTATTATTATGTAGCTATGTAAACCCTTTTTTTATTGTCATATGGTATTAGAGCAAATTCCTTGACACAGGATAGGGCGTATGTTAATTTTCCAAAAATTATAAGGGCTTGATTGATTTAAGAACTATTTTTTGTGGTTATTCGAAAAAAAGTGGGGTTGATATGGTTGAAAAGGACGAACCCTTTAAAAACACAAAAGATTCAAAGTCACCAGATGATGAAGAAATTATCGAACTGACGGATACTATCGAAGACGACATTATCGAATTATCCGATCCTGCTGATGCAGTTGAAGATATTATTGATTTGACGGATGCTGTTGATGAAGAGCCTATCATCGAATTGACGGATACAACTGAATCTGTGGATGAGGAAGAGGAGATCATCGATCTGACCGATACCACAGAGCCTCTGGATGTTGAAGAGGAACCCATCGATCTGATGGATGCGATTGATGAAGAGAAAGTGATCGATCTGACCGATACCGCAGAGCCCATGGATGTTGAAGAGGAGCCCATCGATTTGATGGATGCGCTTGGAGAAGAAGAAGAAGTGATCGAGCTATTCGACACCGCAGAACCCATTGATGTAGAAGAAGAAGACGAAATCATTGATCTATTCGATACCAAAGAGCCTCTGGATCTGCATGCGGAAGATGAACCCATCGATCTGACAGATACCGCTGAAGAAGAGGAAGTGATTGATCTGGCCGACACTGCAGAGCCTCTGGATGTTGAAGAGGAGCCCATCGATCTGATGGATGCGCTTGGAGAAGAAGAGGAAGTGATCGATCTGGCCGACACTGCAGAGCCCATGGATGTTGAAGAGGAGCCCATCGATCTGATGGATACAGCCGAAGAAACGTATGAAATTCAAGAGGTTGAACCTACTGAAATTTTATCGGTATCCGGCGAAGTCGATGAAGAATTGATTGAGCTGGTTGAGGAAATAAACAGTGATGCAAGAATTGATGCGGAAAAAGACGAAATTTTAGAACCGGAAGAGGACTTGCTCGAGCCGGATGACGAAATTGAAGTGCCTGAAGAAGATGTTTCTGAAATGAGTCATGAGATTGAAAGTCAGTTCGCGGAAACTCTTGATTTAGACCTGGATTCTGCCCTTGAAATTTCAGAAGAGGATATCTCTGATGAGTACAAGGGGGAGACGAGGTTGGATCACAAGGGCGTCATGACAGTTAAAGTGAAAGACAAGAGAGAAAAAGGTGCTCCGATTGACTTCAAGTTTGAATCCAGAATCCGACCGGGTGATACAATAGTCAGGGAAAAGGAGATTGGTCTGAGGGGAGACAGTCCTGTATCTCCGGAACAGGTGGAAAAGGTTATCGAAAGAGTGGTAAGGGAGATGCTTTCAGAAAAACTAGACGGACTTCTTGCTGAGATAATCGGAAAAAAAGTTTCAGAAGAGGTTAAAAAAATTAATGAGGCCCTGCTGAAAGATAAGGGGGATCATGAAGAATAATCGTTTTAATTGGGTAGATTTTTTTTCAGTAGTTGAATCTCTTCTTTGATGTTTCCTGTAAATGTCGGCCTCCAGGATTTTTGAAAGTCTTTTAAAAAAAAGAAGTATGATGTGAATCCGGGGATTATTCGATAATCCCCTTTTCAGTTTTTGCCTCTATGGTTTAGTTGTTATTCTAATTCCAGCTATACAAGATTTGGAATTTGCTGGCAGGATGAAACCTGAATTGAGCTTACTTTAGGTGAAATTATGTTTGTTATTGAAAGGGTAGAAAATGAGTGCCGGTTTGATAGATAAAAGTTATGAACCCCATGATGTTGAAGAACGCTGGTATTCCTTCTGGGAGGAGAACCGGCTGTTTGTAGCTGATGAGAAAAACAATCAGAAGAGTTATTCCATTGTTATTCCGCCCCCGAATGTTACAGGCGTGCTTCATATGGGACATGCTCTGAACAATACAATGCAGGATATTCTATGCCGCTATAGAAGGCTGCGAGGAGATAATGTGCTCTGGATGCCCGGAACCGATCATGCCGGAATCGCAACCCAGAATGTGGTCGAGAGGAAGCTCGCTGATCAGGGTATGGACCGGCAGACTCTTGGAAGAGAGGAGTTCATAAAGGCGGTCTGGAAGTGGCGGGAAGAGTCCGGAAGCGCGATTATAAATCAGCTCAAGCGCCTTGGCGCTTCGTGCGACTGGGATCGTGAAAGATTTACAATGGATGAAGGGCTTTCCAGAGCAGTCCGAAAAGTATTTGTCCAGCTTTACAAAGAGAATCTTATATATCGTGGCAACTATATCATTAACTGGTGCCCCAGATGCAGGACAGCCCTTTCCGATCTTGAAGTGGACCATGATGAACAGGAAGGACATCTGTATCACATTAAATATCCCTTTGTGGGAGGTTCGGGAGGTCTGGTGGTAGCAACCACCCGCCCTGAGACGATGCTCGGGGATACAGCGGTGGCAATAAATCCGAATGATGAAAGGTACAACGATATTGCCGCAGAAAAAGTTGCGCTGCCTTTAACCGGAAGAACAATTCCTGTTATCCGGGATGAATATGTTGAGATGTCTTTTGGAACAGGTGCGTTGAAAGTGACACCGGCACATGATCCAAATGACTTTGATATCGGAGAGCGCCATGGCCTGGAATCTGTAAAAGTTATTGGCGAAGATGGGAAAATGACGGCAGATGCCGGAAAATATGAGGGGCTGGAACGATTTGAATGCCGAAAAACAGTTGTTGAGGCACTTAAAGAACAGGGATTGCTTGAAAAGATTGAAAAGCATGATCACAGCGTCGGACAATGCTACAGATGTAAAACCATCGTGGAACCGAATCTTTCCAAACAATGGTTTGTGAAGGCAAAACCTCTTGCCGATAAAGCAATCAAGGCTGTAGAGGAAGGCAAAACCAGAATTATCCCGGAGACCTGGACAAAAACCTATTATGACTGGATGTTTAATATCAGAGATTGGTGTATCTCAAGGCAGATCTGGTGGGGGCATCAGATTCCTGCCTGGACATGTTCGCAGTGCGATGAAGTGGTTGTTGAAATCGATGAGCCGACCCAGTGTCCATCATGCAAAAGCACCGACCTTGTTCAAGAGACGGACGTGCTCGACACCTGGTTCAGTTCAGCCCTGTGGCCTTTTTCAACAATGGGGTGGCCGGACGAAACGCCGCTGCTGAAAACTTTTTATCCCACATCTGTCTTGATTACCGGTTTTGATATTCTTTTTTTCTGGGTGGCGAGAATGATGATGATGGGCATTCATTTCATGAAAGAGGTGCCCTTCCGGGATGTATATGTCCATGCTCTTGTTCGTGACGAGCATGGGAAGAAAATGAGCAAGTCCAAAGGGAATGTTATCGATCCTCTTGAAGTGATCGATAAATACGGCACGGATGCCTTTCGTTTTACCCTGGCGGCATTCGCGGCCATGGGTCGGGATATCAAGCTGTCCGAGAACCGGGTAGAAGGATACAGGCATTTTATTAACAAGCTTTGGAATGCCGCACGATTTTCTCTGATGCATTTAAAAGCCGTTCCGGGTGATTTTGACAGGGACAACATTTCGCTTGCGGACAGATGGATTCTTTCAAAGCTCGGCAGACTGACGACATCGATTGCCGAATCCCTTGACAACTACCGGTATAACGAAGCGGCGGCTTCGCTTTATAAGTTTGTCTGGCATGAATTCTGCGACTGGTATCTTGAAGCGGTCAAACCGATACTGTATGGAAAAAAAGGAGAGAAGGAACAGGCTGCAACATTAGCCGTCCTCTGGCGTGTCCTTCGGGATACGCTTATACTGCTGCATCCATTCATTCCCTTTGTTACAGAAGAAATCTGGCATAAGCTTCCGGGCACCGACGGCTCTATCATGAAGGCTGTTTTTCCAGGTGAAAACGGAGAAGCTCTGCATGAAGATCCGGAAGCAGAGTCGACAATGGAAACGATTTCGGGAATTATTACCGGTATACGGAACATAAGAGGCGAGATGAACATTTCTCCTTCAAAGGCGCTTTCGGTGAAGATTCAGTCTGATGATGACGTGAAACGGCTGATTATAGACAACTATTCGGATTTGATAATCAACCTTGCAAAACTTGAATCCTTAACGACTTCGAAGACCGGAAGCCGCCCAAAATCTGCAGCCACTTCTCTTGTAGACGGTGCCTCTGTTTTTGTTTTGCTCGAAGGTGTTATCGATTTTTCAAAAGAGGAAGATCGTCTTGAAAAGGAAATGAATAAACTGAACCAGGAGCTTGACAAAATACAGAAAAAACTTGGGAATAAGGGTTTTATTAATAAGGCTCCTGAGAATGTTGTTCAAAAGGTGCAGGAAAGGAATGATGAACTTCGGGAAAAGCAGGAGAAACTGCAGGCGAATCTGGACAGGATCAAGGGGCTTAAAAACAGTTGAGACGAGCGTGAACAGCCATGCACAGCAATAGACATTTGATCAATCTTGCTCTCCGGGAAGACATTGGCCCGGGAGATATAACAACCGACAACCTTATTCCAAAGGAGAAGGAGGGCCGTGGTATTATTGTGGCCAAAGAGCCTCTTGTCCTTGCAGGGCTTGATATCGCGAAGCAGGTTTTCATGATTCTTGATTCCAATGTTGAATTTGCTTCAGAATATGAAGATGGTGATCGCATAGAAGACAAGACGTCGATTCTTGAAATCAAAGGATCCCTGAGAACTCTTTTGAAGGGTGAAAGGACAGCGTTGAATTTTCTTCAGCGTTTGTCAGGGATAGCAACTCATGTTCGGTCATATGTGGATATTATAGGAGACCTGCCGGTTCGCCTTGTAGACACCCGTAAAACCACTCCGGGCTGGCGAGTCCTTGAAAAGTATGCGGTACGAAAAGGAGGCGCACACAACCACAGGATGGGTCTGTATGACGGGGTTCTGATAAAGGACAATCATATTGCGGCATGCGGCGGAATTGTCGAGGCGGTGAAGCGGCTTAGAAGCAAGGTTTCCCAACTTGTCCAGATCGAGATTGAGACATCAGGCATGGATCAGGTAAAGGAGGCACTGGATTCCGGAGCGGATGTTATCATGCTGGACAATATGAGTCCTGACCAGATAAAGGAAGCGGTGAAGCTGATTTCCGGTCGTGCGCTGGTTGAAGTTTCAGGAATGATTACCAAAAAAGATTTGAAATCGTTTGCCGGAATCGGGGTTGATATTATCTCTTCAGGGGCATTGACTCATTCAGCACCATCCGTTGATCTAAGCATGAGGATTTCTCAGTAAGACCGGAACACGTAAAACGATTAACATTCCCTGGGGATTCCATAACAGGTTTCTCCGGGTATCGGTTCCTGAGGGAACAAAAGAGGGAACCTCTATCTAAAGGTAGTCATCAAACAATAGTGGTGGTTTCGTAAAAAGTTACAAAATCGATGGCAAAGTAAAAAGTTCAAGTTCAAGGCGAGCGAATCATGAAGAATGAAGCGTAGTTCACCTACGTTGCAGTGACGAATGATGAAGCTCAACGCAGAAATTGGACTTTTTACGAAGTCATCAAGGTTGATATGCGCTACTTGGCGATAAGTTTGAAAGATTTTATTCTTGCTACCGGATGGTAGGACTTCTTTGCTTTTGCAAGTCCGGGGATTCCCATGTCGCTTTCTTTATTTATATAGGTATAGCTCTCAAAGAGTTGTCTTGCGCATTCACGGTCAAGGTACTGATAAAGACCTTTTATTGAAGAAAAAGCCTTTTCAAAATGGAGAACCCCCATATTATTCGTGAGATGAGATGCAATCCCAAATGCGCTGACAACGTTGTCCACACGGATCAGGATTCCTTTCATATTGAGCATATTTATATTTTGAATCGCATTTAATGCCGCCTGTTTCTCACACGCAAGTTCGTCTTTTCTATCCGTGTCATCGCATCCGTGTTCCTCGCACCATTCTTCCAGAAATTCAATGCACTCTGACGCTTTTTCCTCTGTAATAGATTCAATTGTAATCCGGTTTTTTATAAGATACTCTCTTTTGAACTGATTGATGAGGTTCCTTTTTTTGGAATATCCGTTCCCTTTCAGTTCTGCAAGATCATCAGTCCGGTATATATAATCTTCATATTCAGATTCTTCATAGACAAAAAAATATGATTTCAACTTTTCGATACTGTGCTTTTTTGTATAGTCTTCCGGTATAAATCTAATCTGTTTGCAGTCAAGGTCAACAGTCAGCTGGTGCAGCTCGGCAGGCGAATATTCTCTTTTCGGTGAGATGGGCATTATCAGGTGGTTTTTTTCATTTTCATTTTTGGATTTGATATAAATGATAAGAGAATCATCCAGCACTTCAGCATACGGCGTTATGATATCATTGCTCCAGACAATCAATGACGGGAGAGAGTAAATGCATAACCGTGTCGTTTGCTGTTTGAAAAATGGCTGATAGACAGTGTAATCTTCCGGTACAAGCGGTTTAAACATCATGGTATTAAATTCAGCATGGGGACGGAATTCGGCATTTTCTTGAAACCAAGCTTTTGATAAAAATTTTGCGAGCCGTTTTCCGCAATCAGTCCGATCCATTTCAGTCCGTCTTCTTCAAGACGCTCAATCAGTTTTTGAATAATATTTGATCCAATATTTCGACCCTGGCAGGCTTTGCCCACTGTAACGTCCTGAATGTATGCATCGCTCACTCCATCACTGATTGCCCTTCCCATGCCAATTATTCCTTTTTTATCTGATACAGTGAGAAAACAGTGGCTTCCTGTTATTATGCGCCTGACAAGCTCAGGATTGTCAGATTTTTCTGCCCACCATCCGGCCTGTCTGTAAAGTTCGATGATCCTTGTGATTTGATCAGGTGCAGGGTGGGTCAGAAATGAAAAAGTTATCATGTTGCTTTTTTGGCAGTTAAACTTTTTTCCGGTAGGCAGGAGAGACAGTTGCGCCCGTTATCTTTTGACTTATAAAGGGCTTTATCCGCTCTTTGAACAAAAACCGAAATCCTTTCATCTGACTGATATTCCGTGACTCCTACACTGACGGTAATTTGTATTTCTTTTCCTGCGGCAGGTGAAAATCTTTCATCTTCAATCGATTCTCTGATTCTTTCGGCAACAAAGGCGGCTTCATCGCATGCGGTTTCAGGAAGAATTACTGTAAATTCTTCCCCACCGTAACGGTGAGCCGTATCCATCCTCCTCAGGCATGATTTGATGATTTGTCCCATCCGCGTCAGCACTTTATCGCCTTCCAGGTGTCCGTAAGTATCATTGTACTTTTTAAAATGATCGATATCGATAAGCAGCAGAGAAAGAGAATGATTATAACGGTTGAGTCGGTCTATCTCCAGATCCAGCTGCTTATAAAAGTATCTTGAGTTGTAAAGTTTTGTCAGACCGTCTGTAATGGCCAGTTTTTTCAGTTTTTCAAGTATCTGGTCCCGTTCTTTTGCAATCTGGCGTTCTTTTGCCACTCGTCTCAGTCTCAGGTGCAGCTCTTCAAATCGAATCGGTTTGAATATGAAGTCGCTTGCGCCTTTACTGATGGCTTCTTCATATGAATGCTCAGCGCTGTATCCGGTCATGACGATTACATCGGTATCAAATTTTTTCTTAATGATATCTGTCAGCTCGAGACCATTCATCCCGAGCATCATAATGTCTGTTATAACGATGTCAATTTTATTTAATTTCAAAAAATTGATCGCTTCTTCGCTGCTTGATAACGTGTCAGCATGAAACCCTTCCATTTCAAGGTATTCATGCATCGATTCCCGAATTGCCGGATCATCATCAACAATTAAAATTCGAGTATTCATATTATATTTTATCGGTTGTTCCTTCATGAAAGAAGAGTTTGTTTTGTATAAAATCTATATGGTTGACATAAATCTAATCAATTTGATAAGTAAACGCTTTAATTTTTGATTATTATGCTATAATAAACGTTATGCTAATTGGTGTCAACCGACTTTTGATGGCTTCGCAAAAAGTCCAATTTCTGTGTTGCGCTTCATCCCTCGTTACTGCGAAGTAGGCCAACTACACCTCGTTCCTCGGGATTTGCGCGCCTTGAACCTGAACTTTTTTCTTTGCCATCAGAATTTTGACTTTTTACGAGACTGTCACTTTTAATTTACGAAAAATATTATGGTGAATTGAGTTGTGATGGTTCTGCCATTTAAATCTTCCGGAGTGTAAAATGAATTTTGTGTCAAGCGTGGTAAAATGCTAAATATTCGTAATTTCAGTATCATTGCCCATATAGATCATGGGAAGTCAACCCTGTCGGATAGGCTTATTCAGCATACGAATATCGTTTCAGAGCGTGATTTTAAAGATCAGATTCTTGACAGCATGGATATTGAAAGAGAAAGGGGAATCACAATAAAGAGCCAGTCCGTATGCCTGCCTTATAAGGCAAGGGATGGAAAGCTGTATTCCCTTAATCTCATTGACACACCGGGACATGTTGACTTTACATATGAGGTTTCAAGGGCTCTTGCATCATGTGAGGGCGCCTTTCTTCTGGTAGATGCCAGCCAGGGGGTCGAGGCCCAGACCCTTGCCAATCTTTATCTGGCCCTGGAGCATGATCTTGAAATTATACCTGTAATCAATAAAATCGACCTGCCGTCTGCCGATATTGAATGGGTTAAAAGCCAGATAGAAAAAGATCTTGGGCTTGATCCGGAATCGGCGATTTTAACTTCAGCCAAGGAGGGGAAGGGGATAGAGGATGTGTTGGAAAGAGCTGTAACGCTTCTGCCCCCACCGGAAGGTGATCCCGAAGCGCCGTTCAAGGCATTGATTTTTGACTCCCATTATGACGCCTATCGGGGGACGGTGGTTCACGTACGAGTTTTTGATGGACGGATAAAAGCCGGTGACACGATACTTTTCATGTCCAATAATGCCGCCTATAAAGTTGAAGAGGTCGGGGTTTTCCAAATCATACGTGAACCCAGGAAAAATCTGTCAGCCGGAGAAGTCGGTTATATCATTGCCGGGATTAAAACAGTAAGTGACACCAGTTGCGGTGATACGGTTACACTGAAACAAAATCCCTGTGAAAAACCGATGGCCGGTTTTAAGGAAGCGAAACCGGTTGTGTTTTCATCCATTTATCCTGTGGCATCCGATGGATATCCGGAACTTACCCTTGCTCTTGAGAAATTGAAGCTGAACGATGCGTCTCTGATTTATGAAAAAGATTCTTCCGTAGCCCTCGGGTTTGGATTCCGATGCGGTTTTTTAGGGCTTCTGCACCTGGAGGTCGTTCAAGAGCGCCTGGAACGGGAATACGATCTTTCATTAATTATTACAGCCCCTTCTGTGCAATATGAGATCGGATTGTCCGACGGCAATGTTATTATGATTGACAATCCGGCAATGTATCCGGACCCTGCGGGTATTGAATTTACAAGGGAGCCGTTTATACGTGCTTCGATTATCGTGCCTGATCGATACATGGGGACAGTGATGACCCTTTGTATGGACCGGAGAGGGCTCAATAAGACTTATCAGTATCTTACAAATAATCGTCTGGAGATGATTTTTGAACTTCCACTTGCCGAGATTGTGTATGATTTTTATGACAAACTCAAGTCCGTTACACAGGGATATGGTTCATTTGACTATGATCTTCTGGACCACAGAGAAACAGATCTTGTGAAACTGGATATTCTGATTAACGGAGACCGGGTTGATGCGCTGTCTCAGCTTGTTCATAAGGATCGCGCTGTTGAGAGGGCCAGACTGGCGTGCGATAGATTGCGGGATGAGATCCCGCGGCAGATGTTTAAGATCGCGATTCAGGGCGCAATCGGATCAAAAATTATTTCCCGGAAAACCATATCCGCCTACCGGAAAGATGTAACTGCAAAATGTTATGGCGGAGATATAAGCAGAAAGCGAAAATTACTTGAAAAGCAGAAAAAAGGAAAGAAACGGATGAAAATGGTCGGGCAGGTCATGATCCCTCAATCCGCTTTTCTTTCTGTATTGAAAACAGATGACTGAGCCGCATCCAAAGCACGTCGTTATTCTTTTTTAACCAGAGTTTTTTCTTGACAGGATTTGAGATCATATTGTATTTATTATAAGTTTTTTCTTGTTAAACGATAATGCGGGGTATCTTGTGCAGCAGTCGATTCGTCAGTTCTACTTTATTTCCCTTCTGGCATTTTTAGCATGTATGGTTTCAGCAGATTTTTCTTATGCCGAAAAGATTCGACCACCGGTTTGGGCAGGGAAATTTTACCCGGAGTCATCTCCCGAGCTGTCTGAAACCATTCGCAGACTTTCACAGAAGGCAGCTGAGACCGCCATCCGAATCCCGGAGAAAAAGCCGATTAAAGCTCTTATTCTGCCCCATGCCGGTTATATCTATTCCGGATGGACAGCAGCGCATGCGCATTCAGTACTACAGAAAAAACAGTATGAACGAGTCATTGTGATGGGGCCCGACCATCGAATTGGTTTTTCAAATGCAGCAATAAGCGATGCCACCTTCTACAGGACGCCTCTTGGGTCTATAAAACTGCATGATGATTCTGCGAAATTGAGATCAGAGTCTGAACTTTTTCGTTCGGTTCCTGCGGCGGACAGGGCAGAGCATTCTGTTGAAGTGATTCTTCCTTTTCTGCAGTATTCTTTGAAAGATTTCAAACTCATTCCAATTGTTCTCGGAAGACCGGATGAATTCAGATCAATGGTTGATATCATTGCGGAGAAAATTGACAGCAAAACCCTCCTGGTGGCCAGCTCCGACCTGTCTCATTATCTTCCGTATGACAAAGCAGTGGAAAGGGATAAGGAAACCATCAGGATGATTCTTAAACTGGAGGGGAATAAATTACGGTCACGTGAAAACGCAGCGTGCGGTGTGATCCCCATATCTGTTGTGATCAGTCTTGCAGATCGATTTAAATGGGAGCCGCGGCTGCTTCATTATTCAAACAGCGGGGATACAGCAGGGTCGAAGGACAGAGTTGTCGGCTATGCTGCAATCGCTTTTTATGGAGAGAATTAATGAAAAAAAATAAAAATTCGAAACAGCACCTAACCAAAAAATTGGGGGAGGCCCTTATTGTTCTTGCGAGAAATTCTATTTCAGAAAGAATTGCAAAGAATTATCAGGTGGATGAATTTCTGGATAAAACACTGGAAGATAAAAGATTGAAGGTAAAGAGCGGGACTTTTGTAACATTATATAAAAAAGGATCTCTGCGCGGATGCATCGGCAGTCTGACATCTTCTGAAACCATTATTGAAAGCGTCAAAAGAAATGCTCTAAATGCCGCTTTTCATGATTATCGGTTTGATCCTCTCAAGCCTGAAGAACTGGATCAGGTAGAAATTGAAGTGAGTATTCTCACCGAGCCGGAAGTTCTTGAATATGAAGACGGGGCGGATCTTATCAGTAAATTGAAACCGGGAGAGGATGGTGTTATCATTCGCCATGGCGCTGCAAGGGCTATTTTCCTGCCCCAGGTATGGGAGCAGCTTCCCGGGCCTGAAGAGTTTTTGAGCCATCTGTGCTTAAAGGCCGGCCTTCTTGCGGATATGTGGCAGACTTCAGAACTTGAAGTATTGATCTATCAGGCTCAATATTTTGAAGAGAAAAAATGAGAAATCAGTAGTTCGGGTAGTAATTGCTACCGGTATTTCTTCTGTTGTTACACAACTTCTGGTAATTCGTGAGTTCCTTGTTCAGTTTGCGGGTAATGAGTTTGTCATTGCCCTGAGTCTTTTCAGCTGGCTGATAATCGGCGGGATCGGTGCACTGTCAGCCCGCCTGATCACTCCCCGTTTTTTTAGAGCTGCAGCCGTTCGACTTGGAGGTCTGTCTCTTTTTCTAACTGTTTTATCCGCTGTTACCCTTCTTTCGATTCGTTATCTCAGGGATTTCTTTTTTATTCATGGTTCATCTGTAGGATTCTATCCCACCCTGCTTTATATCTTTTCGATTACTGCTCCCTATGCCCTGCTCCTCGGATTCCTGCTGCCTTACAGCCTCTATGTTTTACGGGTTGAAAAAAATGATTTTCCTTCTTACCGGATATATATTGCCGATAATTTCGGTGATGTGACAGGTGGCGCTCTTTTGTCTTTTGCGCTGGTTTATCTTGTTACTCCCATGCAGGCGGTATGTATCGCGGGACTGCCTCTTTTGTTCGCTGTTTTCCCCCTTTTTTTTAAAAATTTTCCTGGAAAGGTTTTCTATTCTATAGGGGCAGCACTGACACTGACAGTTTTTCTGGGGGGTATTTTTCTGGAAATCCATTCTCTGTCTCCTCAAAAAGGTAAACTGGTTTACTACGGCGAGTCCCGTTATGGAAGGATCAAGGTGCTCCAGGATGAGGAGCTTTTCACTCTCTTTTCAGACGGGATTCCGGTTTACAGCAACCAGAATATGATTATGGCGGAGGAGGTGGTCCATTACCCTCTTTCACAGCTGAAGAATATAAAGAATGTTCTTGTTATTTCAACAACCGGCGGAATGATGGCGGAGATCGAAAAATACAAGCCCGAAACAATCGATTACGTGGAGCTTGATCCTGAGGTTTCCGATATTTTGTTTCGTTTCAATCTTATCAAAAGAGTTTCAGGCCTTTCCGTTATCAATCAGGATGGGCGCGCCTACTTGATAAACACCGATAAAACCTATGATGCCATCATTGTAAATCTTCCCGAACCGGAGACATTTCAGATCAACCGGTTTTTCACCGACAGATTTTTTGCTTTGGCCCGGAATCATCTGACGCCACAGGGAATTTTCAGTTTTTCCATGCAGGGATATGATAATTATCTTGCAGAACCTCAGCGCCAGAAGCTTTCATCGCTTTTTAACACGGTGTCGGATCATTTTAAAAATCTTCTGCTTTTGCCGGGGCAGGAAATCGTCTTTCTGTGCAGCGATCTGCCGATTAGCCGGGACATTCCATCTCTGCTTGCTCAAAAAGAAATTCCTACAGATTATATCAGCAGATTTTTTTACGGAAACCTGACGCAATGGAGAATCGACGAGCTGAACAGTCTGATCGATCCGAAAACTCCGAAAAATATTGACAACTCTCCGCGGCTCATGCGCCTTATGTTTTCCCAGTGGTTTGCAAAGTTTTCCACATCACCGGCATGGTTTTTTATCATAACCGCAATCATCCTTGCGGGCTATCTGTTTCGCCTGCATCTTGAAGAGTATGTTCTGTTTTCAACAGGCTGCATGACTATGGGTTGTGAAATTATGATTATTTTCGCCTTTCAAATCTATTTCGGGTATATTTACCATCAGATCGGCCTGATCATTACCGTTTTTCTGGCAGGTCTGCTGCCGGGAGCCTGGCTGGGTAATCATCTCAGGCACCATGCCCGAAAAGTTCTTTTATTTACAGACAGTATGCTTATCGGCATGATGTTTTGCTTTTTAGCGGCCTATATATTTATGGGTGACAAGCTGCCGGTTCTGTTTTATATTATGACAGGATTTTTAATTTCCGTTGCATGCGGCTGTCAGTTCCCTGTTGCTCTTCGTTTACGCAGTGATGATAATTCTTCCGTTGCCAGGGCTTTTTCTGCCGATCTTGCAGGGGCTGCATTCGGCACGCTGGTTACCAGTGTGGTTTTAATTCCGTATGTTGGAATAACCGGCGCCGCATTCGGATTGATTGCAATAAAATTTATCAGTCTGATACTGGTAAGAGTAAGTCATGAAAAGAATTAACCGACGTCATTTCCTCTGTTCCGGTGCGATGTTTTTTTGCAGCGCCATGCCTTCATATGCGTCATGGTCGTTTAATGGCGGAGACGCAGGCTCGGGTCCCGCGGATATTCGCGGCAAGGTGTTTAAGGGGGATGCTCCAAAAAAAATCTGGAAATGGTCATGTGAGGGCCGGTATTATAAAAGAATACTGAATGACAAGACCGTGTGCGGACTGTGTCCGAATAAGTGTGTTCTTTCTCCCGGAGACCGTGCTGTTTGCCGCGGCCGGATCAATGCCGGGGGAAAACTATACAGCCTGGTCTACGGGAATCCATGTGCGGCCAATGTAGATCCGATCGAGAAAAAGCCGCTTTTTCATTTCAAACCAGGGACATCCGCTTTTTCAATCGCAACAACCGGATGTAATTTCCGGTGCCTGAACTGCCAGAACTGGGAAATTTCTCAGGCAAAACCCCATGAGGTAAGACATACGGAGCTTTTCCCTCCGGATGTTGTGCGGGCAGCAGTTCGCTCCAAGTCATCTTCGGTTGCATATACGTATTCTGAGGCTACTGTTTTTTTTGAATACATGATGGATACTGCCCGTCTGGCAAAAGAGAAAGGAATATCCAATTTATGGATATCAAATGGATATATCAATAAGGAGCCGCTGCTGGAATTATGCAGTGTGCTGGATGGGGCCAATGTAAACCTTAAATCATTCAGCGATGATATTTACCGGAAGCTCAACGGCGGCCGATTGGAACCGGTTCTGAACACATTTAAAACCCTGCATGAACGAAACGTTCATTTTGAGATAACCAATCTGGTGGTCCCGGGGTATGTGGATGATGAAGAGATGGTGAAAAAAATGTGCGGCTGGATCCTTAAAAATCTGGGACCGGATTATCCCCTTCATTTTTCGAGGTTTGCCCCGAAGTACAAACTGGACCGTCTTCCGTTCACACCTGTTTCCACACTTACCCGATTTCGGAAGCTCGCCATGAAGGAAGGCATCCATTATGTTTATTTGGGAAATGTTTCGAATCACGAAGGGAATCATACATACTGTCATAAATGCGGAAAAATACTGATCGAACGCAAGGGATATTTTATCAATCGGGATAACCTTGAGGGAGATAGCTGCCGGTTTTGCAAAACGGTAATTCCGGGCGTCTGGAGCTAGATTAAAGAAAAAGAAAGATTAATCCATTTTCAGGATAACCAGTCTTCCGTATTGTCCCTTAACAATAATCTTTGTGGAGCATATATTAATTTTTATCGGTTTATCCTTGCCTCGGATTTCGGCGGGGTAGAAGGCAACGGTTTTCTTTCTTGTCAGCCCCTTGATATAATTTTTCATTGGAGCTGTGTCCATCGTAAACTCTGTAAAATTTTTCCCGACAACCTCTTCAGCCGGCCATGCGGTTATTTTCGTAAAGGCAGGGTTGACCAGCACAATTTTTTCTCTGACAACCACGATGACTGGATCAGAAGAAGATTCAAAAGCTTCCCTGAGAATATCGGTATCGGAATTGTTAAGCATATTTTTATCCATGATATTTCTCTGTTAGCTGTTAAATGATGTAGATATATTATTATAAATTTGGAATAAACGCAATTTTTTTATTCTCCGATCTATCTTTTGATAGGTTCGTAAAAAGTCGCAAAGCAGACGGCAAAGTAAAAAGTTCAAGTTCGAGGCGCGTGAATCTTGTATAATACCGTGCACGACAGTGCAGCGGTAGCCGAAGGCGTGCATAAGTTAGCCTATCCCGCAATTATACAAGATGAAGCGCAACAAAGAAATTGGACTTTTTACGAAGCCGTCATTTTTTATTGATGGTTGCCGCCATATATCCGGCACCGAATCCATTATCAATATTGACAACAGCTACATTTGAGCTGCAGCTGTTCAGCATGCCGAAGAGGGCGGCCAGGCCTCCAAAGCTGGCTCCATATCCAATGCTTGTAGGGACAGCAATAACGGGTCTGTCTACAATCCCGGCTACGACACTTGGAAGAGCCCCCTCCATGCCCGCGACTACGATCAGGACAGATGCAGCGTCAATTTTTTTTTTGTAATTAAACAGCCGGTGGATTCCCGCCACTCCCAGGTCAAATATTGATTCAACATGGTTTCCCATATATTTTGCAGTAAGAAAGGCCTCCTTTGCCACTGGAATGTCCGAAGTGCCGGCAGACAATACCAGAATTGTTCCCCTCCCGTTTTCCGGAATTTCACTTTTGGCATATACGATCATGCCTGCATCCTGGTGGTATGTTGATTCCGGAAAAAGAGGGGTGATTTTTTCGGCTTTTTCAGCATCAACACGAGTTACCAGTATGATATTTTCATGTATGACCATTTTTTCAAGGATACCGATAATCTGATCCGTTGTTTTCCCCAGACCGAAAATCACTTCCGGAAATCCCTTGCGCAAGGAGCGGTGATGGTCTATATGTGCAAAATCGATGTCCTGAAAAGCAATGTGTTTGAGTTTTTCAGCGGCTTTTTCAACAGATGCTTGCCCGGCAGCTACCTGCTGCAGGATCTGTTTTAATAATTCGATGTCCATTTTTAATTT
>JAQYVL010000150.1 GCA_030145525.1 Desulfobacterales bacterium | reverse complement strand
GTATAATTTTTGAAGATCAGAGGAGGGGCTCCCGTCAGATGTTGCCATGCCTTCGACTGTTGCAGAGCGTATGAATCGGTTTTTTACTTCTACACCTTTAAGATTGGCACTCTGAAAAAGGATTGAATTCATTTACTATTTTCCTTTCAGTGATGTTATTGCAATGATTATTATGAGTAAAAATAGTTTTTGGAACACCTTATCTCAACAGAATGGCTTTTGTCAAAATAACCTGGACAGGGCATTTGTGATTTTTCGAAGCCGTCAAAGCTTGACAGGGGAAAACCGTCATGACAAATTGGTTTCAAAGCCTTTTTTGTATTTGAATCCAATATGCAGAAAGGATGTTGCTATGAACAGAATGCCCGCCAGACGATTTTGCTCTATTCCCAGATTTTCACTTCTTTTTTTGATTTTTTCTGTTGTCTGCCTCCCCCTTATCGCAGGAGCAGCTGAGGTAGGAGGAAGAATCAACACATCCGTGGTCTGGGATCGTTCTCACTCGCCCTATTCGCTGACAGGTGATGTTCGGATCGGCGAAAGCCCCGATAAATCCGGGACAGTGGAGTTGAAGATTGAACCGGGTGTTGAAGTAAAGTTGAACGGATTCAAAATTCACGCAGGTAGTGCTCCGGAAAAAGGCGGTGGAGGATATAAAGGACGTGTGGTTGCCGATCAGGTCAAATTTGTCGGTAAGGGCGGCATCGAATTGCTTTTCGGAGATGAAAATCTGATTTCGGAAAGTTCGTTTGACAGAGTCAATCTTGTGCTTGGAAAGAATGCAAATACCGTGAGTTCAGGATCGATTCAGAACATCACCATGATCAATGCGAATATAATTGTTCAGGGCGGAAACTGGAAAATTGCCGGAGGAAAAATTATCAATGGCAGCATAACCCATAGAAATATAGGCCTTCCGGGGCTCGGAGGTAAAACAGGCCGATTTCTGAATTTTTTCATGGATATGGTGACTTCTCCTTAAGACCTGTCTGACTCTCCGACCAGATTCAGTACAATTTTAAACGTTATCGGTCCAATCAGCTGGTTGATTGCGATTACCGCGAGCACAACGGTAATAAGGCGGCCACCGATTTCGGGAAACTGAAACCCTGCCAGCTGGGCAAGCCCGATAGCTACGCCTGCCTGCGTCAGGTATGCCATCCAGCTGTTTCGGCAGTACGCCGGAGGATCATGAGAAATCTTCCCGGCAAGAAAGGTCCCGGCAAAGATTCCGATAATGCGGACAAGAATTATGCATATCGCGAATGGCCAGCAAATCATCAGAGAATGGAGGTTCAGTGAAGCGCCTGCCAGTGAGAAAAAAAGTACAAAGATGGGAAGTGCCATCCTGTCGAGATTTTCCATAAAGGCAGATCCGGATCTGCTGAAATTTTGGACAAAAAAGCCGGCGCTCATGCATATGAGAAGCGGTTCAAGATGGAGATAGATGTTAAAAGTACCAGCCATATAACCGCTGAACCACAGCGAAATCCGCGTTACGCCGAATGCGATAAAAAGCAGAAACAGAAGGATGTCTTGACCTGCGCGTTCAATATAGAATGCGATCAGTTTCCCAAGGATTGCCCCGGTTGCGATGGAGGCGGTGATTTCAATAAAAAGAGCTGAAAATAATCGAAGATCTATAGCCGCCCCCTCAAGCATCATGGCTTTTGAAATCGTAATCGCAAACGTAAAAAATAGAATGATCAGGACATCCATTACAACCGTGACCCCTAATACCGTTTCTGTAAAAGTCCCTTTTGCACGGCTTTCCTTGATAATGGCAATTGCGGATGATGGGGATCGGGCAATTGCAATTATGCCGAGCAGGATTGCAAGTACCGTGATATGGGTTGTTGGTAGATCCGAAAAAAGACTGAAATGGCGCCCCAGGATCGATACAAATAAAAATATAAATCCGAAAACAAAAAAAGTAAGAAAAGATATTGTCAAAAGGATGGTTCGAAAGCGGGTTTTAAGTGAAGCAAGATGGAGAGAACCGCCGGCTGTCAGTGCGATGAAACTGAGAGCAAGGCTGTCGGCCAGTCGGAGCTGGTCCACCATTTCAAAGGACAGTAGGTTGCTGACATAGGGGCCTGCAAGAATTCCGGTAATGATGTATCCGCTGATGAGGGGAAGGCGAAATGCTTTTAAAACCTGGGCACTGAAATGTGCGGTCAGAAGCACAAAACCCAGAGACAGGTTGATCAGGCCCGCATGGTGCCATCCGGATCTGCTTTCAAGCCGGAGAAGCCAGATCGCAATGCATGAAATAATCACAAGGGATAAAAGGTATGGAAAGATATTTTTTGTTTTTTGAGAAGGCGGGTTCACGATTCCCTTCCTTTTAGTAAACGGTTCAGCATAATCGGGCTGATAAAATCATTGAAAATGATGGATATAATGACGATAGAGATAATTTGACCCGCTGTTTTACCGGGGAAACCCTGATAAAAATCATACAGGATGGCAAAAGGCAGGCCTCCCTGTTCAAGCAGCCCATATCCGAGATACGGTTTGAGACGCGTTTCTTTTTTCTGTAAACAGGTTACGATATATCCACCTGACATTTTCCCCATTGTACGGAACAGGAAAAAAAGTGCTGCCGCCAAAAGCATCCACGGTTCGGGCGGCTGCAGCATACATCCCAGAAATATAAGCAGGAGCAGGTAGACCGGTTTTTCAACACTTACAAGCAAATTAAAGATTCGTTCTTTATCCCGGGTAAGATTCACGATGCAGACTCCCAGAAGAAAGTTTGCAAAAAGAGGTGAAAAGTTCAGAATCATGGCGGCTCCGCTGGTAAAAATGGCCATGCCGATGACAACAAGGGATAGTTCACTCTCCTGTTTTCGGCGAATGAGAAATAGAAGGTATAGAATCATGAATCCGGTACAGGCAAAAATGGGGATCAGGAATCCGGCAATTCTTTCGGATATGGTGAGACTGTAGTTCGATATTGAGTCCCGGGAAAGAAAGGTAAAGCCCAGGATAAGGATTCCGGTAAGCCCGTCAATGCTTGATATGTATCGCAGAAGCTTCAGCGTTTTTCTGTGTTCCGGAAAAGAATCAGGTTTTCTCAAGGCAAGCCCGGTCTGAGCGGTGGAGGCCGCAGCCGCCCCCATGATCAGAGCCGTCGTGGTGATGATGCCGTCCGGTATTGTTCCGATCACGGGAAGAACATACATTGTGCCCGTAAATACCATCCCAAATGTAAGAACACTCTCCACGGCTGCTGCGGTGAAGAATTTACCGGATATTCTTTTCAATTTGGGAATTTCGAACTGGAAGCCAAAAAGAAGACCGATCCAGCCTAGCAAAAGAATCGTAAGAGGAGCCAGTTCTTCGACAGTTTCATTGTTGATTATATTCAGGAAATGCGGTCCAAGCAAAAGGCCGAGAAAAAGGAATTCGATTCCGGTCAGGTAAAATCCCCGTGCAAAAAGGGGCATTTTAAGCCTGCGAAACGTGAGATGGTATCCTCCCAGCACAAGGAAAATTGTTATTATGAATGCAAAAAAAATTTTCATAAAGACAGTTTACAGGGTTTTTTTCTGAAAATCCAGAGGAGCTTTTCATCATTCCTGTCAAACGGTTACAAGATATTTGACATATTTGACTTTCGTTTCAGAAAGGTATAACTATATTCAGTCAGGTGCCTATCTCAAACGAATTCAATTTTTTGATTTTAAAGCTTCTTGCCTTGCATGGTTCCAGTCCTGCCCGTATGAGCGGGACGATATTTGCCGGGTGGAAGTTTACTTTCAAATACGGGTACGGGCTGAATTCAGATTTTTCCGATGTGAAGGGGCGGGGATAGTCGGTAAAAATATATTGATAACGAGTGGTTATGCTGAATATTCGGGAGATGAAAATGATAAGAAAAGGAATGACATGCTTGATCGGGCTGTGGATCCTTTTTTGTCTGTTTTTTACGGGTTGTGCAGCAGAATCAAGATTCCATAAAAAAAACTCAAGTGGGGAAAACGGGACTTCATTAAAAAAAGGGCTTGTCCCGCTGTATTATGATTTCAGTGATGTGCTGGTTCCGGGTGAATTGAAGATCGACCGCCAGGCATCTTTTATTTATCGAACTGCCGGACTTTCGGCCGGTGTCATGGTATTCAGCGGCAATGTGGAAATAAATTCTTTAACAAGCTTTTTTACAAATAATATGATGAAGGATAACTGGCAGGAAATAAGTTCAATAAGATCGGTTCGCACATTAATGCTGTTTAAAAAAGAAAACAGGTGGTGTGCCATTACGATATCCAAAAACGATCTTTTCAGTATGGATATCGAAATCTGGGTGGCTCCGACCGTTGGTGAAACAGAGTCGGGCCTGTTAAAATAAACGGTAAGATCATTATGATCGCTTTTCTGAAAGATAAAAAAATTGTTCTTGGTGTCTGCGGAGGAATTGCTGCATATAAAAGCGCAGAGCTTTTGAGGATTCTGGTAAAACAGGGCGCATCGGTAAAAGTCATTTTGACGGAAAATGCAAAAGCATTTGCAGGCCCTCTGACTTTTGAAGCACTGTCCGGGCAACCTGTTTGCACAAGCCTTTTTGATGAAAGGGGGGATGGTTCGATCAGGCATATTGAGTGGGCCGAGGAGGCCCATGCCGTGATTATCGCTCCGGCTACGGCCAATATGATAGGGAAGCTGGCAAATGGTATTGCGGATGATGCACTGAGTACTTTTATGCTTGCAGTAACATCTCCTAAAATTATCTGCCCTTCCATGAATACCAGTATGTATGAGAACAGAGCCGTTCAGAGAAATCTGGATATTCTTGAAGGTGATGAATATATGGTGGTTGAACCTGATTCCGGTGAACTGGCATGCGGTGTAACAGGAGCAGGCCGGCTGCCCGCCCCTGAATATATTGCCGACAGGCTTGTGAAGAGGCTGCAGCCAAAGGATTTAAACCGGAAAAGGGTTGTTGTAACTGCAGGACCGACTTTGGAGCCGATTGATCCTGTCCGGTTTATCAGTAATCACTCCTCAGGCAAAATGGGATATGCAATTGCGAGAGCCGCAGAATACAGGGGTGCTGACGTCATTCTTGTTTCAGGCTCCACTTCTCTTTCTGCGCCGGCGGGTGTCCTTATGGCGAGCGTAAAAACAGCAGATGAGATGGCGAATGCCGTCTTTGAAAATATGGAAAATGCGGATATTATCATCAAGGTCGCTGCTGTTGCGGATTATAAGCCAAGCGAACCGGTGGATTACAAGATAAAAAAAACCAGCGATAATCTCGAGCTTCAGCTTGATAAAAATATTGATATCTTAAAAGAGATCGGCAGACGTAAAAAAGATCAGTTTCTGGTGGGATTTGCCGCTGAAACACATGATCTTGATTCAAATTCCAGGAAAAAGATGGAAGAAAAAAATCTTGACATGATTGTCGGCAATCTTGTGGGAGGCTCCTCGTCGGGTTTCGAGGCGGATACGAATAAAGTGACTTTTTATTTTAATGACGGAAAAAAGGAATCACTGCCGGTATTGGAAAAAGATGAAGTAGCGCACATTCTGCTTGACCGCATTATTGAAAAAGTTGCCGCGAAGGGATAAGGGTAATTTGATAAAACAAGAACTTTTTGCGGAGGCTGTTGAAGAGGTAAGCCGCTATTTTTCTTTTTTATCCGATATGGGATGCCGGGGGCTGGACTGCTCAGCCGGGGCCCTGGAAATAATTAAGGACTGGGGTCACGTAAAAGAGGTTCATGCTGAAACCATGGGCTCCATATACGATGAATCGAAAAACTGTCGCCGCTGCAAACTGTCCGAGAGCAGAAAACATGTTGTATTTGGGGAGGGCGATCCAAAAAATGCTCGGCTTATGTTTATCGGCGAAGGACCTGGTCCTGAGGGGAATGAAACGGGAAGACCTTTTACAGGTGAGGCCGGGGAGCTTTTAACAAAAATTATTCAAGCGATTAATCTGACTCGAGAAATCGTATATATATGCAATGCAGTTAAATGCATGCCTTCCGGAGAAAGAAAATTTCTGCCGGAAGAGATAAGTGCATGCCATGTTTTTTTAAAACGTCAGATTCAGGTTGTAAAACCTGATTTTATCTGCACGCTTGGCTCCGTGTCTACGGCCGCACTTTTGAAGACCTCCCGGCCGATTGCTCTTTTAAGAGGGCGTTTTCACGATTACAGAGGCATTCAAGTTATGCCGACTTACCATCCGGCATTTCTTGTCGATAATCCTGAGAAGAAGCGGGAAGTGTGGGAAGATATGAAACAGTTGATGGCGGCTTATAGAAAATAGTACATCAGTCCATAAAAGGAGTAATCAATGAATCGAAAAATGATAATGATTTTTTTTCTGCCTGTTTTTATGGTCTCTCTTTCATGTGGTGCTGATGAAAAGAAAACACCCAAACCGCAGCTTGAAACTTCTTCCGAGAAATTCAGTTATATTATGGGAATGGATGTCATTAACGCATTAAAAAAGCTCGATACTAAAATTGATATTAATGCCTTTATCCATGGTGTACAAGACTCATATAACGGAAAAGCTTCACTTCTATCGCCTGATAAGATCGCTGAGGTAAAAAAAGAAATTTCCAGGAAGGAGAAACAAAAACAGCAGGAAAAAGTAAAGGCGATCGCAAAGAAGAATCTTGAAGAAGGAAAACTGTTTCTTGATGAAAATAAAAAGAAGGAAGGCGTCATATCTACAGAAAGCGGCCTTCAGTATAAAATGATTAAAGAAGGAAGCGGCGCCTATCCAAAGGCGGAAGATATTGTCAGTCTCCATTACAGGGGCACTTTGATAAACGGCAAGGAATTTGATAATTCCTACAAGCGCGGCCATCCGACAAAAGTGCGTGTTAGAGAAGTGCTGCCCGGTTGGGCGGAGGCTTTGCAGAAAGTAAAAGTAGGAAGCAAGTTTGAGATTTATCTGCCCCCTAATCTCGGATACGGATCTCGATCCGCAGGTGCAGGAGGAATCGTCGGGCCCCAAAGCACCCTTATATTTGAAGTGGAGCTATTGGGGATCGAAGAACCAAAAGGTTGATGGCTTCGTAAAAAGTTCAATTCCTGTGTTGCGCTTCATCCCTCGTCTCTGCGGAGTAGGCTAACTACGCCTCCTCCCTCGGGATTTGCGCGCCCCCGACGGCGGGACTTGCAGCTTGAACTTGAACTTTTTTCTTTGCCATCAAAATTTTGACTTTTTTAAGCTTGCATATGGAAATCTACTTATCATCAATTAAATAACCTGAGATAAAAACATCACCGTGCCCCTCGACTTTATTTACTACAATTTTCGTTCCGGCTTTAAAAGGAATCCCGGAATAAAAGTTCCAGGAAGAGCTTTGATCGGATTGGTAGGCAGGTCTTTTATCGATAGCATATTCTTTAATATGGACGCTAAGGCTGATCTTGTCTGAAATATTGAATCTGAAAGTTCCATATGACCTGTCAGCAACAATATCGGTTAGGATAAATTTCTTTCCTTCAGGTACGGTCTTGATTACAACGCGGTCATTTTTTTTCAATCCAACATCTTTTGCCATACCGCTTACAATTTTTTTACCGCATCCGTCTTCACTGTGGGCCAGACATGCAGGAATATTTGCGCAGAATAAAAGCAAGCTGAACAGAATGGCCACCATAATGGTTTTTTTGCTGAAATTTTTGTTTTTCATTCTTTACATCTCCTGGTTTATCGTTTTAATTTTTAACAGGGAGTTACAGTAAAAATTGTATAACCGAATAAGTATTTGTTATTTCGATTTTTCGGAAAAAAAGATCCGGGTGCGGCCATTAGACGATAAAATTATAAATCATCAGCGAATCTGCTTCGATAGATTTCTTCCTGTTCGTCGAGGATTTTGTTTATAATTTTCATATCTGTCATCGGGTTCATAATGGCGCATCTGAGAACGACGACATTCCCTTCCGGCATATTACCGATGTTCAAAGTTGTTCTTGAAACAAAACTTTTCCCGGTTTCTCTTTGAACTCTCTGGACGGTTCTGTTGATTGCGTTCAGTTTTTTATTAATGAGGTTTTTTATATTTTCATCATCTTTTTTAAGTTCCTCCTGCATTTTCGGGGGACAAACTCTGTATGTCAGAATGTTTAACATGGGCGGAGTTACCAGCTCAAAGCAGGGCCTTCTTTTGATTTCTTCTGCAAACTGTTTTGCAGTTTCAATACCGTGTTCAAGAAGGAGAGCATATCCATTTGTTCCCATAATTTTAAGCGCACTGTCAAGTATAAGGGAAGTTGCTTCCCTTGAACCTGCAAGAGATTTTATGCCCAGATCCACTGATCCGGGCCGGTTGACATAATTTGCGTGGTAGGCGATGGCATCCATCCGGGTTGGATCTTTAAAGTATACCATCCCGCAGCCCATCGTCATGTAAAACTGCTTATGTCCATCTATCGTCACGGAATCGGCCAGCTCAATCCCGTCAAGAAAATTCCGGTATTTATCGGACATTAATACAGGTCCTCCCCAGGCGGCATCAACATGGAAGTGAATACCGTTTTCAGCACAGATTTCACCAAGCTTTCTGAGAGGGTCAACCGTGCCTGTTTCCGTGGTCCCTGCAATTCCTACTAAGGCAATAATTTTTATATTGTTTTTCTGTTTGATTTCGCGAATCATTTTCTGCAGACTGGTTGTGTCGATTTTCTGCTGTTCATCTACATTCATCGGGATAATGTTCTGATTGCCGATACCGAGCACACCTCCCGATTTTCTCAGGGAATAATGCCCCCGTCTGGATACCAGGATAACCGCTCTTTCAATCCCATAAGCATTATATGCGGCAGGAAGCCCTTCTTTTTCAACACCTGCAAAGCCGTTTTTTGGCCCCAGGGCTGAATTTCTCGCCACCCAGAGTGCGGTCAGATTGGCCGTTGTGCCGCCTTCAACAAATGCTCCAAGGGAGGTGCATGTATTCTGGACATGTATATCGTAAAAATGCTCGCTTTTGTTGTAGATCAGTCTGTGGATTTTTGCCAGAACCTGTTTTTCAACAATTGAAACCACTTTGGAGGTTTCAAGCTTTACAACATTTTGATTCAGAGCGGCCACAATCGTTTTCAGGTGAACCATAAAAAAGGGTATTGCCGAGGTCATATGCCCGATAAAGTAGGGGGATGCCACATTGACAGCATGGGGAGCGATATTTTTCACCAGATCCGTAATAACATCTGCCAATTTTTTTTCAGGATTTTTGCTGATTGTCGTGTCTTTGCAGCTGTCGGAAAGCTCCTTCAGGCTGATTTCTTCGGTTATACCGACATTTTTTTTCAGGAAATCATGAAGTCCGAAAAGAATCTGATCCATATATTTTAAAAGGGTTGCATGGGCCGCATCATTCTCCGGTCTTATAAAAATTCTTTGCAGTGTCTGCCAATCGGCGATCAGTTCCGGACTTTTTTTAGGGGGATTAATCTTTTTCATTTATTATTGTTTTCGATCATAAATTACTACCCTTCAATCAAGATGATTGTGAATAATTTTTTTTAGCAGATTTTTTATGTAACATGAGTTCGCTATAATGCCAAGTAAATCTTTCATATGCATAGGGGGCCTTGTATCATGCAATTATGCAGGCAAATTCAAAACAGGTTCAACCAGTGCCCGGCTGCATCTTTTCTTGACATCACTCTGGGATTGGCATAAAAATTCAAATCCTTCAGTTTTTTAAAAGGCGCTATTTTTAGGCTGATAAAGCTGATTTGGTATTTATTTGCTGTTAACAAAGATTATATTCTATTAACAATGATGGCGAAGAAGTATATCTCATTGAAAGTTGCGACAGCAATTTCCGCAATCATAATCTTTGGTGGAATCGGGTATCCGCTTTTTATCCATTTGTCAGAACGGCTGCCATCGGAGATCAGACGAATCCCGATAAAGAGAGATGTATCGTCACCGGTCGAAGACGGACCGCAAACACAGGTGTCGGCTGTTTACCTCTATTTTGCTGATGAGAAAGGCTTTTTTCTGATAGCAGAGAAAAGGATGCTGCTTCAAAATGAAGATCCGGCGGAGATGGGAAGGGCTATTATTGAGGATCTGATCAGGGGACCCCGCGGGAAATTTGTACGTACAATCCCTGAGGGGACTTCCCTGAATGCTATTTATATGTCCCATGACGGCACCGCGTTTGTTGATTTTTCAGATGCATTGAGAGAGAATCATCCAGGAGGCAGCCAAACCGAATTTTTAACCGTTTATTCGATCGTGAATTCGCTGGCTTTGAATATTCCGCAGGTAAACAGCGTCAAAATATTAATTGAAGGGCGAGAAACAATGACCATAGCCGGGCATATTGATTCAAGGTTCCCATTTAAGGCAAATATGATTTTGGTACGATGAAAAAGACAAAAATAAACGACATACGAAATATCGGCATTATCGCACATATTGATGCAGGCAAGACAACTGTCACCGAAAGGATTCTCTATTATACCGGCAGGTCCTATAAAATTGGTGAAGTCCATGATGGTGAAGCCGTGATGGACTGGATGCCGGATGAGCAGGAGCGAGGGATTACAATTACCTCGGCGGTTACGACCTGCCAGTGGGATCAAAGTGAAATACAGATAATTGATACACCGGGACATGTTGATTTTACAATTGAAGTTGAGCGTTCTCTTCGGGTTTTGGATGGCGCGATCGGTGTTTTTTGTGCTGTCGGTGGTGTGGAACCGCAGTCTGAGACAGTCTGGCACCAGGCGGATAAATATTTTGTTCCGAAAATCGCATTTATCAATAAGATGGATCGAATCGGAGCCAATTTTTTCGGAACGATTGACATGATGAAAGAAAGGCTGAATGCCGTTCCGCTTATCCTCCAGCTTCCCGTCGGAGAGGAGGATGCCTTTTCCGGTGTAGTTGATCTTGTTGAAATGAAGCAAATCGTCTGGGATGATGAGACAATGGGCGCAAACTACACCAAAACAGAAATCCCGGAGGATATGGTTGACAGGGCCAGAGAGTATCGGGAAAAAATGATTGAAGCGATTTCAGATCATGATGATGGCATCATGGAAGCATATCTGTCTGGAATCGAGATTGATGAAAAGCAGCTCATTTCTGCTGTTCGAAAAGCGACCATTGGATTGAAGCTCGTCCCGGTACTTTGCGGGAGTGCGCTGAAAAATAAAGGAATTCAACCTCTTCTTGATTCAATAGTTAATTTTTTGCCCAGCCCGCTTGATATCCCGCCCATGAAAGGTGTCGTGCCGGAAACAGATGAAATCGTTGAATGTATAGCGGATGATCGTAGGCCTCTGGCCGCACTTATTTTTAAAGTATCCATGATAGAAGGCAGAAAATTATCTTATGTAAGAGTTTACAGCGGTACTATGAAAGCAGGTTCGGAAGTGTTTAACCCGGCACGCGGACAAAAGGAAAAGCTTTCCCGGATACTTCGAATGCACGCAAATAAAAAAGAGCGGATTGATGCCACAGGTGCCGGTATGATTGTAGGTGTTGTCGGGTTGAAAGAATCATCGACCGGTGAGACCCTTTGCGACAGCAAAAGTCCAATACTTCTTGAGCAGATTGATTTTTGCAAACCGGTAATTTCTGTTGCAGTGGAGCCAAAAACACATGCAGACCAGGAAAAACTGGATCAGGTGCTTGAAAAATACATGGCGGAAGACCCAACGCTGGAGGTAAAACAGGATGAAGATACGGGGCAGATGATTTTATCCGGTATGGGAGAACTCCATCTTGAGATCATTATAAGCAGAATGAAGCGTGAGTTCAATACAAGCGTAAATATCGGAAAACCTCAGGTGGTCTACCGTGAGACAATAAAAAAGGCCGCAGAAGCCTCTGTTGTTTTTGACAGAGAAGTCGCCGGGCAGCGTCATTTTGGTGAGGTGGCAATTAAATTGAACCCGCTTGGAAGGGGCAAAGGCAACCGGTTTCGGTCCGAAATTTCCCATGAGGTTATTCCGGAATCTTTTATTCCTGCAGTTGAAAAAGGGGTTATGGAGTCTTTTGAAAGCGGAGTACTGCTGGGATATCCGGTTGTAGATGTTGAAGCCGTATTGAAATCCGGATCGTTCAAAGAGTCGTTAGGTACATATCTGGCATATACCGTAAGTGCATCCATGGCATGCAAAGAGGCGCTTTTAAAAGGGGAGCCTTTCCTTCTGGAACCCATCATGAGTGTTGAGATATTTGTGACCGAGTCCTTCATGGGCGATGTTATCGGTGACCTGAATTCCAGGGGGGGGGAAATTGAGTCACTCAATTCCAAGGCGGATACACAGATAATAAAGGCGACTGCTCCGCTTTCAAAGATGTTTGGCTATTCAACCTCGTTGCGGTCCGCGACACAGGGCAGAGGGACTTTTAGCATGCAATTTTCTCATTTTGATCAAAGATGATGATGGCTTTGTAAAAAGTCCAATTTCTGTGTTGCGCTTCATCCCTCGTCACTGCGGAGTAGGCAAACCACACCTCATTCCTCGGGTTTTGCGCGCCTTGAACTTGAACTTTTTTCTTTGCCATCAAAATTTTGGCTTTTTACGAAGTCATCAAAGATGATATTTTTTTATTAAGATGCCTCACTCTTCCTTTTGGAATACAGTTCTTTATCACCTGTCAGCTTTTCCAGCATTTTTTTAGTGCTTTTTATCCTTTCGGAATCTGTAAGGTGGTCCAGCGCTTTTTTTAAGTGAAAAACCGCGTTGCTGTATCTTCTTTCATATTTGTAAAAGGTCCCGAGATAATAGTGCGCTTCACCCAGTTGACCCATTTCCCCGTATATTTCTCCCAGATAATAATATGTTTTTGAATAGTAGGGCTTTTCCCCTATGATTTTTTGAAAAGCGATTACGGCATCTTCATGTCTGTCGAGTTTCTTCAGTGTCCTTGCTAAAAACAGTTCGCCTTCCGCATCAAACGGAGGGATGCTCACCGAGCTTTT
>JAQYVL010000149.1 GCA_030145525.1 Desulfobacterales bacterium | reverse complement strand
AATGTCGGAAAATTCTTTAAGCTTATATTACGGCTTGAATATAAAGCATTACTTGCCAAGCAAGTCAATATTGAAAAGTTTAGTAGAAAATACTTAGTAAATTTAAGTATATAACTGATAAGATACAGAAAAAACTGCATTATAATACTTGCCGAAGTGTCGGTAGAAAGAAAATAAGTGTTTCATGCGTTATGACAAACCGATCTCAAGAAATTGGATGGACGTCTGGGTTTAGATCTTTTCCAGAAATCTACAGACGCTTGTGGCAGGTAAACACATTGCAGATTTGTTAAAAAATTTGCTAAATTTGAGGCATAGGTTGGAAATAGGGTTGGAAATCAAAATTCTAACAAAGAAACAGGGGCTTAGATTTTTCACCTAAACCCCTGTTTTTTTTATTGGTAGCGGGGGACAGATTCGAACTGCCGACCTTCGGGTTATGAGCCCGACGAGCTACCGGACTGCTCCACCCCGCATCAGAATCGAATCTATATATCTTCTCTTTGAATTTGTGTCAAGGAAATACTATCTTTTTTTGTATGTTGTAAGCAATTTTCTAATCCGATCAAGCTCCTTGTGAAAATCCACGCCCTTATCCATTTTCACACGTATATGCTTGGTTCTGGAGGATTTTCCGGATGCCACCTCCAGATTGGATCCGGGAACACCCAGACACTTTGCGAGAAATTTGAGACACGTTTTATTGGCTGCACCGTCTACCGGAGGGGCGGTGATGCGGATCTTTACAGCATCACCATGCAGCCCTTTGATCTCGTTTTTTGAAGCTCTCGGCTGAACAAATACCTTAAATGTAAGGCCATGATCATATTCTTTGATATCCAGCATGGTATTTCATTGATACTTCGGATTTCAGACTTCAAGTTCCTTTTCCAGCAGCTTTTTTAAGGATTCATAATCGATTGTGACCGGGAACTCCGGGAATTCCTCGATGACGTTCTCCGGAGGCCTGAAAAGCATCGCTGAATCCGCGGCCTTTAACATCCCGATGTCATTATATGAATCACCAAAAGCCACCACCCTGTAATTCAGGCTTTGCAGTGCAAGAACGGTTTTCTTTTTGCCCTCCGGCTGCCTCAGGTTGTACCCGGTAACCCTGCCGTCATCTTCAATGGACAGAGAATGGCAGAACAGGGTCGGCCGGCCGAGCTTTTTCATAAGCGGTCCCGCAAACTGCGTAAAGGTGTCTGAAACCACAATTATCTGTGACCTTAACCGCAGCCAGTCAAGGAAATCAACGGCCCCTTCCAGCGGGTCCATTGTCTCGATTACGTTTGTGATATCGTTTATTTTCAGGCCATGTTCATCCAGAATTTTAAGCCGTTTTTTCATCAACACATCATAATCTGAAATATCCCGGGTTGTCAGCTTCAACTCTTCAATGCCTGTTTTTCTGGCAACATTAATCCAGATTTCCGGTACGAAAACTCCCTCAAGATCTGAGCATATAATATTCATACTACCTCTTCTGCTTGTTATTCTTCATCTTCGATTCTAATCAGCACAGGCGCGTCACTCATCACATCAAGCTTGCTGATCTGATCAAATGCTTTGCGGACATTCGCCTCTTTTGCGATGTGTGTCAGCATCACAATGGGAACAGGCCCCCTGGATTCCCTGCCCTTCTGATGAACCGATTTGAGGCTGATGCCCAAGTCTCCCAATATCCCCGATATTTTTGAGAGAACACCGGGCCGGTCCAGCGCGGAAAACCTGAAATAATAATGGTTATCAATCTCCTCTATGGGTTTCACGGGTATCGTCCTGATATGCTCAACCTGGTATGACAATGACGGAATTCTGTTGCTTATCCCCAGCATCAGGTTACGCGCAATATCTACTGTATCGCCAACCACGGCACTTGCGGTCGGCATCATTCCCGCGCCATGCCCATACAGAATGATATCTCCTACCGCATCACCGGTAACGGAAACCGCATTAAGGGAACCGTTGACATTTGAAAGGAGATTACCTGCCGGTATCATTGCCGGATGCACTCTTGCCTCAACGAAATTTTCAGAATATTTGCTGATTGCAAGAAGTTTGATCCTGTATCCGAACTGCTTTGCAAACTCAATATCCATTGGAGTGATATTTGAAATGCCTTCAACATAGATATCCTTCAAATTCAATTCCATCCCGTATGCAAGAGAGGATAGAATTGTAAGCTTGTGTGCCGTATCGAACCCTTCCACGTCCAGTGTGGGGTCTGCTTCGGCAAAACCACTATCCTGTGCTTTTTCCAGTGCTTTTTTAAAAGAAATTCCGGTATCTGTAATTTTGGACAAAATATAGTTGCACGTTCCATTCAGAATCCCTGTCATGGCTTTAATTCTGTTGCCCACAAGGGATTCACGAATGGTCTTTATAATGGGCATGCATCCGCCCACACTTGCTTCAAAAGCGATATCAACACCTTTTTTCGCGGCTGCCCGAAAAATTTCATTGCCGCTTGAGGCAAGCAGCGCCTTGTTCGCGGTCACAACGTGCTTGCCGTTATCGATCGCTTTCAGAATCAGTTCCTTTGCGATGGTCTCACCGCCGATCATTTCAATCACAATATCAATTTCAGGATCATCCACCACCTGAAACGCATCGGAGATAAAAACACCCTCCTCAAACCGGATACCCCTGTCGGTTTCCATATCCAGATCTGCCACATGTTTCAAAAACAGCCCTGCCCCGACGCGAGACCGGATCAGATCCTTATTTTCATATAAAATTTTTGCGACTCCGGTACCGACGGTACCGCAGCCAAGCAGTCCAATCTTTACATCTTTCATCTTCCGTCATTCTCCTAATTTGGTGTCAACCGTTTCCTTTTACCACGGGATAGGAACCTCATAATTCTCCCATCACCCTCATATCGATAACATTAAGACCTGAATTCAATATTCTTAAAATTTGATAAGTTCGTAAAAAGTCACAAAACAGACGGCAAAGTAAAAAGTTCCCCGCTTTTAGCGGGATTTCCGCTTCGCTCCAACAAGCTATTTCAAGCGCGCGAATCTTGTATAATACCGTGCACGACAGTGTAGCGGTAGCCGAAGGCGTGCATAGTTAGTCTATTCCGCAATTATACAATATGAAGCGCAACAAAGAAATTGGACTTTTTACGAAGCCGTCAAAATTTGAAACGCTCACTTCAGGTAATCGTCTATCCGGAGATCACCTTTTTAATACCCCTTACAGCCTGATTAATCCTCATGTTATTTTCAATCAAAGCGAACCGGACATATTCATCCCCGTACTCTCCGAAACCCAGCCCCGGAGAAACAGCTACTTTTGCTTCTTTAATCAGCATCTTTGAAAACTCAACCGACCCCATCTTTATAAATTTCTCCGGTATTTTTGCCCATACAAACATGGTCCCTTTGGGGCTTTCAATGTTCCACCCTGAACGGCGCAGACCGGAAATAAGCGCATCTCTCCTTGATTGATATATATCGCATATTTCCCGGACACAATCCTGAGGGCCTTTCAGTGCAATGATGGATGCAATCTGGATCGGCTGGAAAATCCCATAATCAAGATAGCTTTTAATCCTTCGAAGGGCCGCAATCGTTTCCCTGTTGCCGACACAGAACCCGACCCGCCATCCTGCCATACTGTAGCTCTTGGAAAGCGAGAAAAACTCTACACCCACATCCTTTGCGCCTTTGGCCTGAAGGAAACTGGGTGCTTTGTATCCGTCATACACGAGGTCGGCATAGGCAAAATCATGAATTACCATAATATCATGCTCCCTGGCATAATCGACTATTTTTTGAAAAAATTCAAGGTCCACAACCTCGGTTGTGGGATTATGAGGATAATTCAGGATCAGAACCTTTGGTCTCGGCCATGTCTGACGGGTAGCCGCGATCAGGTTGTCAAAAAAATCAGACTCAGGGCCCACCGGTATGCCCCGGACATCTCCGCCCGCAATGATTGCCGAATACGGGTGAATCGGATACGTAGGGTTCGGAGTAAAAACAATATCCCCCGGCCTTATGGTCACCAGGATCAGATGGGAAAGCCCCTCTTTTACGCCTATCGTTGCTATGGCTTCTTCTTCAGGGTCGATATCCACATCAAAACGGCGCTTGTACAATTCGGAGATCGCCTCCCGAAGCTTGGTTATGCCCCTGGATGCCGAATATCTGTGATTATGCTGCTTACGGGCCGATTCAATCAGCTTGTCCACAATATGATCCGGCGTTCCCAGATCCGGATTTCCCATACCGAGATCAATAATATCTTCCCCTGCATGCCTTGCATCCATTTTAATCTGATTTACGGTTGCAAACACATATGGAGGCAGGCGGTTCAGTCGGGCGAATTTTGTCATCGAATCATCTTTCTTCCATTTGCATTTTACTTCTCTTAAAAAACCGCAAAAGACGCCTATTTGTGGTCATTTTCCTTCAAATAACATGATATTACACGATGGCGGCAATGATGTCAAAAATTGTTTTGACTTTTAATTTGATTCAGTTTATTTTTTCCGATGCATTACAGGCAGCACCATACAGGAGAAAATGATGAGTGAATCTTTAACCTACACAGATGCAGGCGTTGATGTAGACAAGGCAAACAGCCTTGTAAAAACAATCAAAAAAATTGCAAAACAGACCCCCAGAGCCGGTGTAATGGGAGAAATAGGAGGATTCGGGGGCCTGTATTCCCTGAATGTTGAAAGCATTGAAAGGCCTGTTCTTGTCAGCTCAACCGATGGCGTGGGCACCAAATTGAAAATTGCCTTTTTAATGGACAAGCACGACACAGTCGGCATTGATCTTGTAGGCATGTGCGTAAACGATATTGCAGTGCAGGGAGCTAAGCCACTTTTTTTCCTGGATTATCTTTCCGTCGGAAAGCTGGTGACAGAAACCGCTTCCCAAATTATCGAGGGAGTCGCAGAAGGCTGCAGGCAGGCAAACTGCGCACTGATTGGCGGTGAGACGGCAGAGATGCCCGGCATATACAACGAGGGAGAGTATGATCTTGCCGGTTTTTCGGTAGGCATTGTGGATAACAGCAAAATTGTTGACGGCTCGGAGATCCGTGTCGGCCATCGACTCATCGGAATCGGGTCAAGTGGTATCCACAGCAACGGCTATTCCCTTGTTCGCAAGATCTGTTTTGAAAAATTAAAACTTGAGATCGATACCCATATCCCGGAATTCGGGAGAACCCTCGGCGAGGAGCTGCTGGAACCTACAAAAATCTATTCGGAAACTATTCAGCATTTGATCAAAGATCAACCCATTCATGGACTGGCCCATATCACAGGGGGCGGAATCTCCGACAATATTGTAAGAATTATTCCAAAAGCCTGCAAGGTTGAAATCAAAAAAGCTTCATGGGAAATACCTCCCGTGTTTTCCTACCTTCAACAGGCAGGCAACGTATCGGAAACAGCAATGCTGAGGACGTTCAATAATGGTATCGGCCTTATTGCGGTCGTCCCTGAAGACTGTTCCCAGGAGATCATGGAAAGGCTTTCCGGTATGAATGAAAAAGCCTTCCTTATAGGAAAAGTCGTGGAACGGAAAACATCCAAATCCCAGATAAAATGGGTTAAATAAAAAATCATCCCCTTTATACTTCTCAAACAATGATTGTACTCGGAATTGAATCCTCCTGTGACGAAACAGCAGCCGCGGTTGTGGAAGACGGCACTAATATCCTATCGTCCGTAGTATCTTCACAGGTTGAAATTCATCATGCCTATGGCGGTGTCGTTCCGGAGCTTGCCTCAAGAAAACACATCGAAAATATCGCTCCGGTAGTAAATGAAGCCATCAAAAAATCGGGAAAAAAGAAAGAAGATATTCATGTGGTGGCCGCCACTCAGGGGCCGGGACTAATCGGCTCTCTTCTTGTCGGTTTTTCCTTTGCCAAGGGTTATGCTTGGTCGATGGATATCCCGTTTGTCGGGATCAATCATCTTGAAGCTCACATAAATTCGGCCTTTCTATGTGATGATCCGCCTTCTTTTCCGTTTGTTGCCCTGCTGGCTTCAGGCGGACATACCAGTGTATATCATGTAACATCTTATACCAGTTACGAACTCATGGGACAGACCAGAGACGACGCCGCCGGTGAAGCGTATGACAAAGTCTCCAAGATGCTGGGTCTCGGGTATCCGGGAGGGGAAGTAATCGATAAGCTTGCAAAGGAAGGAGATCCGGACAGCATTAAATTTACACGCCCCTATCTGGATAAAAACGCCTTTGATTTCAGTTTCAGCGGCATCAAAACAGCCGTAAACCGGTATATCAAAACCCATCCTGAATATAAGATACAGACCGCTGACATTGCCGCAGGATTTCAGGAAGCAGTAGTCGATGTACTTTCATTCAAGGTGATCCGGGCAGCGCTTCAAAAGGAGTGTCGACACATTACCATAGTCGGCGGAGTTGCTGCAAACAAACGACTCCGGGCGAAGGTCAGATCCGAAGCCGCCGAAAAGAATCTGACCGTTCATATCCCTCCCATTGATCTTTGCGGAGACAATGCAGCCATGATTGCCGCAACCGGATATCATTACCTGGAAAAAGGATATCGGACAGACATGGATGCTGACGTTTATTCCAGAGTCAAATTGTAGGGCCATGCCCTACTCATAAATTTTTTCATCCACGGCATCGGCCTCCGGAGCATCCTTTTCACAATCACGCGTTACGGCTGCACTCCTGTTTTTTAAATATTCACCATACCATTCATGCGCAATAATCATGGACATCACTTCATTTGAGCCTGTCCAGATCGATGCAAGGCGGAGATCCCTCTCAATCCGTTCGATAGGATAAACATTTGTATAGCCGATTCCGCCCATGACCTGCATCGCGTTATGCGCCGCTTTCTGGCAGGCTTCGGTAACGAATTTTTTGGATTCCGATATCATTCTTCTAACCCTTGCGATGTCGATATCGGACTCTACTGCGCGGCATGTTGTATAAATCATTGAGCGGCAGGCATCCAGCAGCATGGCTGCTTCCGCTACCTGGAAGCTGACCCCCTGGAATTGATTGATGGTTTTTCCAAATGCTTTCCTGCGGGTGGTATAACCGGTGGCGACTTCGAGTGCGGGCCTTGCGGCACCGATGGTCATGGCGGCCGTTCCAAGCCGTTCCGGTATCATCATTGTGTTGAAAACGGCAAACGCATTGTTCACCTCTCCGACTACATTTTCTTTTGGAACTTTTGCCTCTTTGAAAACCAGACGGCCGGCACCGCCTCCACGACATCCCATCAGCCCATACAGATATTCCACTTCAACACCGGGCCCCCGGTCAACAATAAAACAGGTTAAAGATTTATGCGGCTTCGCTTCCGGATCTGTTTTGGCATAAACCAGAAAATAGTCCGCACCCTCGGCACCCACGATAAATCGTTTCTGACCGCTCAAAAGGAAGTGGTCTCCTTTGTCAACGGCATAGCTGGTGGCGCCAAAAAAATCAGAACCTCCTCTCGGTTCTGTAAGACATTCCGCTGCAAAAATTTCTCCTTTCAGAAGCGGTTTAACATACTTCTCCTTCAACTCGTCCGTGCCATGCAGAATAATTGCATCGCATACCAGCTCCGCACCGACTCCAAAAACACAGGCAAAAATATAGCCAAGCGTCCCGATTTCTTCCATTACCGTGGCAGTGGCAACCCAGTCCAGCCCTCTACCGCCCCATTTTTTCGGATAGCGGCATCCCATGAGATTGCGTCTGCCTGCTTCCTGCAGGAATTCTTTTGGAAATTTAATGTTATCCATATCCATATCGATGATCATCTGCCGGGGCACCCCTTTGACAAGGTCCCTTGCTTCATCACGAATTTTTTTCTGTTCTTCGGAAAGCAAAAAGTCAAACATATCAAGCTCCTTTCATTACAGGCGGACTCAAAACAAATTTCCTGCCGGCTTATATACCCGCTTTATTTTTTTGAAGTTCTTTCCGCCTTTTTAAAAGATTATCCCGGAGTGACATGAGATCCTTTTCCAGAAGCACAAGCTCTTCCTTCCGTTTACGGATCTCCATCAATTTTTCCGTTCCATAGGCCAGGCTTTTGTCAATCTGGCACACCTCGTTTATACCGGTATCCGCCATACCGATCATTTCCGCGATCTCATCAAGGGAAAATCCAAACCGTTTCCCCCGTAATATCAATTTCAAACGGGCCCTGTCCTTTGCGGTGTAGATCCTCTGGTTGCCCGGAGTTCTTCCGGGAGAAATCAGGCCCTTTTCTTCATAGAACCTTATCGTGTGTGGGCTCATATCAAGCTGGGCCGCCAATTCGGATATCAGAAACGCTTCCTGATTTTGTTTGAACGTTTTTGCCATTTCCCCCTCCCCGTTGTTAAACTTAAAGTTAACTCTAACTAAAAATCTTTTCCGAGTCAAGAATTTTATAGAAAAGACGATCTCAAAAAAGCTCAAACGGCTTCAGACCGGAGAAACGTCAAGACCAGTCCATAACACCTTGCATTCACATTCATTTTTTGATATGTTTTCGCATACTGATTATTCAAGCCGGGGCTGCCCCCCAACCGATACTCATGCAATGAGCCGCGAGGATTCTTCATCGGAATGCAGTATATTGAAAAGCTGACATCGATTTTTTTTTGAAACCGTCAAATTAAAAAGGAAAGATATCATGAAACGATGTAACCCTATCCTTAGAAAAAACTTCCGCAATGGATCCCTCTTACTGCTATTAATCTGTATCACATTCTGTGTCAGTCATTGCACATCGGAACCGAAAAAGGACCTTCTTATGCAGGAGCCGCTTTCCTATCCGGAAGATGCACTGGAACCATATATTTCCGCCAAGACACTCCGTTTTCATTACGGCAAACATCATGCAGGATATGTAGCTGAAACAAACCGCCTGATAAAGGACAGTGCATTCAGAGGGAAAACGCTGGAAGAAATTATCCGGGGAACTTCCGGGAAAAAGAAGCATTCGGTTTTATTCAACTCTGCTGCGCAGGCATGGAACCATGCCTTCTTCTGGAACTCCATAAAGCCGAAAGGCGGCGGCAAGCCAACAGGAGAACTCAAAAAGAAAATTGAAGAAACTTTTGGAAGCTACAAAGCTTTCCGAAGAGAGATCCAGGCCTCTGCGAAAAGTCTGTTCGGAAGCGGGTGGGTATGGCTTGTAATGGATAAAGACAAACTGCTGATCGTTACCACATCAAATGCCGACACCCCCGTCGCCCACGGGCAGAAACCACTTCTCACAATTGATCTTTGGGAGCATGCATATTATCTGGACTATCAGAACAGAAGATCAGATTATGTTGCGAAAGTGTTCAAACACCTCATTGACTGGGATCGTGTTTCCGAGAGACTAAAACAATAATCAAGAAGTACTGAACAACCTCAGAAAGCCCACAAGATCAAACGTACCGCCTTCAACGCTTACATCCCCCTTCAGAAGCGCGATTGCCGGATTTCGCATCTTGGCTGCAATCTCTTTCCAGACATTTTCGTCAACCGTAACGATAATCTCGGCATTTTTCGAAAACCGGGGTTGTATCTCAGCAACGCCCTTTCTAACATGGACCGTATAGGCTGCGCCCGTATCCGGAAATTTGAATCCCACAATTTTATCCACATCCGCGCTTTTCACCGGGTCCAATTTTACCGCAAGCCCGTTAAAAATAGATGCAAGCGGAATAGAATGAACCAGCTCAATCTCTTTTGTCTTTCGCTGGGGAATATCAAGCGTACCATCGACTTCCATTGCCTGAGTCAGGTAGTAGTTTCTGGCTGTCGATGCTATCTGCTTCTCCCCGAGCGAGGAAAGAGCGGAAGCCTTCATCTTCCGTGCTTCATCAAGATCCGGATTCAGAATCATTAGATGATCGCAAAGCTCAAGCACCCATTGATGATCTCCATTAACAGCAGCGCGCCTGGAGGCTTCGAGCAGCTCTTTTTCGCCCCCGGCAAGTTTTGCAATCCTTCGAGCGCGCTCTTTTTCCGGAAGCGGAAAGAGATCAGTGGCATTTCCACTGAACCATCCGAGATAACCGTTAAAAATTGCACGCACCGACCACTCGACCGTTCCGTAATATTCATGCAGATAGGGCTGATTCGCCAGGTGGGAAGGCAATTTTACCATGGATACGATTTCATCAGGAGTCTTTCCCAGATTGATTCCCCGAATGGTTTGATCGTGTACGAACTGGATGGCATCCCGATAATTTGTGAGGGTTTCGTGGATCTTATCCGCGCCCGAGATCGGCCGTGTGTGGCTTGGCACAAGATAATCGGCCCTGAATGCTCTCATCCTGTCAAGACTCCTTACC
>JAQYVL010000148.1 GCA_030145525.1 Desulfobacterales bacterium | reverse complement strand
TCTCCTCTTAAAATATCAAGAATTCCTCTGGGAAAAATTTCCATCGGATCATTCAGATAAAAAATTCCCCTGATGCCCTTTCTTACAGCCTCCCGTTCGATCCCGCCATCAGGATCGACGTTAAAAAGTGCGATCGGATTTTGAGACACTTTGGATTTGTTCCAGGCAAAGATACTCGACCAAAGGCCGGCTGCATCTATTCCGAGGCAGTCAATCAAAATTAGACTGGTATGGGAAGAGTCGTCCTTAATAATTTTGTCCAGGCTGTTAAAGGGACCTGTCATGAACCTGCATCCCGTATCCTTTTTGAGGAATGATGCAAGAAGTTCATTTTGTACAGCACTCGATCCGATGATATGAATCAAAGTGTTTCGATCCTGTCTGATCGCCTTTTTTCTTTCCATTATAGAGGTCATTATGTTGGAAGACGAGGATGTATATTGAAATTTTTAAGAGTCAATTGCTCGGGGATGAGATCCCTTTAATCCCTGCAGCGAATAATTTTATAATTATTACCGAAACAGACAGCCATTCCTGTTTCACCGGTGCGAATAACCGAACCCTTTATCGTAATATGAGACTTTTTTGCGGAAAGATGTTTCAATTTATGAAGAGATAGAACCAAATCAATTTTAACATCCGTTCCTACCGGCAATCGCTTTTCTGTTTTAACAAAGGCGCCGCCTGCACAAATGTCCTTTGTAGAAAGCTCATCCGCTTGGGCTTTAATTTCATCAACGCATGACATGCATGCTTCAAGCTCAAGAGTAAACCGCTCCATTTTTCTTCGTTCAGGTAAATTCATGCCTTTATTCTGACCTGTCCTATTATCGCAGGGTGTTATAATAATATGCTTGAAAACCGATCGTATCTTTTTACCAATAAAAAATCCGGACCGGTTGAAGCAGTTTATCTTCTATTTGTCCATTATTACCAGAAAAAAAAAATTTTTCAACCTGTTATTTCAATCCTTTTATTGATTATCCCTTATCTTTTCGACAATTATCGGCAATGCCTCCCCGGTTTTCATAGGAATATAAACATCCGTATAATTCTGAAAACCATTCTCAGAAGGGTTGATCACAATAATCCGTGCTCCGGCTTTTTTTGCCTCTATAGGAAACGAAGCTGCCGGGTAGACCACACCGGATGTTCCTAAAACCAGCATAACATCAGAATTGAGTGAAGCGTTAAAGGCGCGTCGCAGACCTTTTACCGCCTCTCCAAACATTACCACATCCGGCCTCATGATCGAATCGCATTGATCACAGACATCTGCCAGGCTTATAAGGCTGTTAAAATCATATGCCGTAAATGATTTCAGCTTATCCCGAACGCTTCTGACAAAAGATTTCCTGTCAACCATTTTTTGCCATCCGCATCTCAGGCAGACCATCCGAAACAAATTTCCGTGAACCTCGATCAAATCAGAGGTTCCAGCCTCTTTGTGAAGGTTATCCACGTTTTGAGTGATGACAGTTTTCAAAATCCCCATTTTTTCAAGATCAAAAAGAGCGGTATGACCTGGATTGGGTTCAGCCTGTTCAAAACTGCCAAGCATCTTTAAAAATATAGGTATAATTTTTTCAGCATTTTTTTCCAGCGCATTGACAAGTCCTCTGGCTGTGCCCGCTTCAATAGGATTGATCTCCTCCCATATACCACCTGGATCACGGAAGGTCGGGATACCGCTTTCCTCAGATATACCTGCACCGGAGGATGCGCATGCGCTTTTTGCCTTTGACAGGATTGAAACTGCTGCTTCAATTTCATTTTTCCATTTTCCCATCTGTTATCTCCTTAACCGTTTTTTCAAACACAGCTATTTTTTCAATACCTCCATTTTTGCCAGAAAATTCATAAAGCCCTCCCGCTCCCTGAGCATCCCTTCCCTGTGTGTACCATCACCCCCCTGCTCGATTAATTTTTTAACGACCCCAAGCATTTCCTGGTTCACCGAAGCGATCTCCCGCGCGATCTCCATACACCTTCCCATAAGCTTTTCACGGGGAACAACCTCATTCACCAGCCCTGAATTGAGCATCTGCCGGGCTGAAAAAAACTTGCACGACAAAGAGATCTGTTTTGCCATACGAATACCAACTGCCTGCTGCAATAGCTGGGTTACGCCCCAGCCGGGATGAATCCCCATCTTGGCATGAGTATCGGCAAAAGAAGCATTTTCTGAAGCGATTAAGAAATCACAGTTCAGTGCCAGCTCAAACCCTCCTGTTATTGCATGTCCGTTAATGGCTCCGATGATCGGTTTATCAATCTCTTTCCAAATATCCATAAAATCCATTATATTTCCGGTTATCGGGCTTGAAAGATCCAATCCGGCGCAAAAGGTATCACCTGCTCCGGTGAGAATTCCGACCCTGATTTCCGAATCTTTGGAAAACCTTTCAAAACTGTTGCATAGGTTCATCATGAGATCCTGATCGATTGCATTTCTTTTATTGGAACGGTTCAGTGTTATAATTGCGATATTTCCCTTTACTTCAAACAAAACCGGCTGTGCCATTTTCATCTCCTTGTCATTATTTCGTATGGGCTGATTTTTTCAGCATAAAATTTTACCCGCTGTCTGGTGTTGTTGCAAGAATTTTTGACCGGAAGTTAGATCAGGGCTGATCTTTTTTCTCTATTGAAATCATCTCAGATGCCGTATATACGATCAAATACAAATCAGGGTTCTCGATTTAAGAAATTCAGCTGTTCAATGTGGAACCCTTGGAAAAACTGAAAATTATGAGATTACAAAATGGAAAAAACCGACGCTACAATATCCTCCTTTACTGATTTTAAAAATAAAAAATCAGAATCTTCGCCGGCTAAACAGACACTCGCCGACCCGGTTAAAATCGCATGGGAAAGAGCTAAAAAAAGATTTCGGGATGCAAGGGGAAGCCATGACTGGGAACATACCCTCCGGGTTATTCGTCTGTGTGAACATATCGGACCCATTGAAAAAGCTGATATGACTGTACTTCTTATCGCAGCAAGCCTGCATGATATCGGCAGATGTCAACAGGATAAATCAAACGGTCAAATCTGTCACGCGAAAATTGGAGCGGAAATGGCGCAAGCCATTATAGACGACCTGCCCCTATCCGAGAAAAAAAAATCAAATATAATTGGCTGTATCAGAACACATCGTTTTCGGGGGAACAATATCCTGGAAACCATTGAAGCAAAGGTCTTGTTTGATGCTGACAAACTTGATGCAATCGGCGCAGTGGGTATCGCGCGGGCCTACCTTTTTGCCGGAGAACTCGGTGCGAGGCTGCATAATCCCGAAAATAATATTCAAAACACAAAATCTTACTCAAGGGATGATACAGGATTCAGAGAATTCAAGGTAAAGCTCTGCAAAATCAAGGACCGAATATTAACCCGTGAAGGTTGCAGAATGGCTGAAAATCGTCATGATTTCATGGCAATGTTTTTTCAACGTTTTATTGAAGAGTACAACGGAAATCTTTAGCAAACCTTCTTTACCTCACTCTTGCTTTTACATTTTTCTTTTATTATAGTCATATAATATATATAGCTTATTCTGCGGACTGATTTGCTTTTTTCAGATTACGTCCTCTATGTTGCGTCATCAATCAGCAATGAAGAGGACGTCTTATTATTAAAGGCACGACAAGGTTTACATGACAGGAATTACAAGCATTACCCGCAGACCTTCCTATTCTGCGATGAACATCCCAAGGTCTTCATGTATCCGTTGTGGTGTCTGCTGTAAAAAAGGTGGGCCAACAATTCACACGGAAGACAAAAAACTAATTGAAAAAGGCAAAATCACGGTTAAATTCCTGTTTACCATTCGAAAGCACGAGCCGGCGTTTGACAACATCCGGAACCTTATCGCGCCTGCAAAAACGGATATCGTTAAAATTAAGGGCAAAAAAGACAGCTCTGAGTGCATCTTTTATGATCCATCAAATTCGGAATGCCGGATCTACAAAAACAGACCGGTAGAATGCCGCGAACTCAAATGCTGGGACACAAGAGAAATATCGCTTCTCTATGATAAAAACCGGATAAATCGAAAAACACTTTTATCCGGGATAAACGATTTGTGGGATTTAATTCAGGATCATCAGGACCGCTGTTCATATAAAAAAATCGCGGAGCTGTCTGATAAAGTAAAATGTGACAATATCGGGAGAAAAGATGCCCTTGAAAAACTTAATGAAATGCTCCGGTATGACTACAGCATAAGGCATCTGATTGTTGAAAAAGATAAGAAGGCTTCAGAGATGCTTGATTTTCTGTTCGGCAGACCGCTGACTGCAACCTTAAAAATGTTTGGATTAAAAACGAAAGAGGATGCATACGAAAGAGGATGCATAAATGATGCTTGAAAAGAAAAAATATATCGGCGCTATTGATCAGGGCACTACAAGCACTCGTTTTGTAATCTTTGATGTGGCCGGCAATATGATCTCAATGGATCAAATGGAACACAGACAGATCTATCCCAAACCCGACTGGGTCGAACATGACCCGATGGAAATTAAAAACAATACTTTAAAAGTTATCCGCGGCGCACTGAAAAAAGCAGATATAAACGATTCGGAGATTGCCTCAATCGGTGTAACAAACCAGAGGGAAACAACCGTAATCTGGAACCGGAAAACAGGTCTCCCTTACTACAACGCAATTGTATGGCAGGATACCCGGACGGATGACATTTGTAAAAACTTTGCGGCAGATAAAGGCATTGATCGCTTCAGGGAAAAGGTTGGACTTCCCCTTGCCACATATTTCTCCGGCCCCAAAATCAGATGGCTTTTGGATAACATCAGCGGCATTCAAAAAGATGCGGTAAATGGAGATGCCCTTTTTGGGAACATGGATTCATGGCTCATCTGGTGGCTTACGGGTGGACCGAAAGGCGGCATCCATATCACGGACGTAACCAATGCAAGCCGAACCATGCTCATGAGCCTCTCGACTCTTCAGTGGGATCATGAGATGCTTGATTTTATGGGCATACCGGAAAAAATGCTCCCTGAAATCCGCTCTTCCAGTGAAATCTACGGGTATCTTCCCGGGGGAGGCGTTTTTTCGGAAAAAATACCGGTATCAGGAGTCCTCGGTGACCAACAGGCCGCCCTTTTCGGACAGACCTGTTTCAAGCTGGGTGAGGCAAAAAACACCTATGGCACAGGTTGTTTTCTCCTTATGAACACCGGTGATAAACTTGTTCAGTCTAAAAACGGCCTTTTGACTACCGTTGCGTACAAAATTGGAAATCAACAGGCTGTCTATGCCCTTGAGGGATCTATTGCAATAGCCGGATCTCTTGTTCAGTGGGTGCGGGATAATCTTGGATTGATATCAACATCAACTGAGGTGGAAGAGCTTGCAAGAACAGTACAGAATAACGGCGGGGTATACTTTGTGCCCGCCTTCTCGGGCCTTTTCGCACCCCATTGGAACAGCAGCGCAAGAGGGCTGATCATCGGAATGACCCACTATGTTAATAAAGGACATATTGCCAGAGCTGTTCTTGAAGCTTCAGCATTTCAAACCAAAGAAATTTTTGACGCCATGAAAGAGGACTCCGGAATTCGCTTACGATCCCTTAGAGTGGATGGAGGCATGGTAAAAAATGAACTCCTCATGCAATTCCAGTCCGATATTTTAGGCATTCCGGTTGTAAGACCCAAAATCTCTGAAACCACTGTTTTAGGAGCGGCTTATGCAGCAGGATTGGCAGTAGGCTTCTGGGAAGGCCAGGATGATCTTAAAGCATACTGGTCAAAAGATATGGAATGGAACGCTCAAATGTCCGGGAAAGAAGTTACCAGGCTATACAATAGCTGGAAGAAAGCGGTTGAGCGTTCATATGATTGGATATAGATTTATATATCAAATTGTGATAAACAGAAATTATGAAAAAGGAGGTACACAATAACATAAGGTGTGATCGCCCGTTTTTATCTTAACTTTAATGTTTATGGCCGTTTTTATAGAGACGATCCGAAAATCAGCCCAGTTATTGAACTGCAATGAAGAAGCATCTGATTCTTTTTTTATTCATTATACTATCCGGAACAGCTAATTCTGCTGAAATAAAAATACCGGACATTGTTATTGACCGGGAAAAACTTCTGGCCAATGAGCTTCAAATCTTCGAGCAAACTCTGCCCAGTAATGACTTTGTCAATCATAAACGTATTGTGGGAATTCTTTTAATTGACGCTCCGCCGAAAGAGGTATGGAAAGTTCTAAAAGACTGGAAGCTTATGGGTGAACTTATGTCTGATGTTGAATACCACAAGGTCATTGCTGAGCTGAAACCGATAAAAAAAGGCCTTATCGGGCAATCCTTTATTGAATGCAGTGTCAGTATCCCTCTGTTTGATTTCCAATATACACTTGATGTATTATTTGATGAATCCCGTTTCAGGCAGGACTGGCGGCTGATAAAACCGGAGGAGGTCAGGATCTACAACATGATTGGAATCAAAGTGAAAGAACCGACCGACACAATACAAAACATTAAAGGCTTTATGATTGCCGAACCTTTTCAAAACGGCCGAAAAACCATATACAAATTTATATCTACGGTTAAATTTTCTACGATACTTCCGGAATTTGTTGAAAATTACATGATCGAAAAAGCGCTGACTGAGCATATGGAAGGGATAAAAAAATGTGTGGAATCCCACGGACTTTATGTCCCCCCCAAATTTTTCGATCTGCCCTTTTAAAAAAATCTCAAATCTGATCTTCGATTCGGAAGAAAATATCGAAGCCTTCTAAAACAAAAAAAGGCCCTGAAAATTCAGGGCCTTTTTTATATCAACTGAATTATTTTGCAAGATGCAGGCTACACACACCCTGTTGGTTTCGGAAGACCAGCCATTTTACAGGCTCCCTTACCCGGTCCAGACGGAAAAAGTTCATAGATATGTTTCAGTTTGAACTTTGTCAGCTTGGAGAGAACTCGAACCATGGGAGCGATTCCGTTTTTCTTGTAATAGTCCTGAAGAATGTCGATAACTTTCCAGTGTTCCTCGCTCATCTCATCAATACCCTCTTCCTGTTTCACATGTTGTACCCAGTTTTTTGACCATAGATTAAAATCCATGATGAAACCGTCTTCATCAACAGGGAAAGTCTCGCCATTGAATTCCACATCAGCCATTGATTAACCCTCCTTTAATAAAATTATTATTCTAAGGCCTACACTGCCTATTTTAATTAACCCGGTAATATTGAAATTAAATTGTTTATAATAAACCACAAGCATTGTCAACACGAAAACGCTGTTAACTTCATGAGTAATACAACAAACTGCCGGCAAGATATAATATTCTGAAAATAATTGGTTTTTAATATTCCATAGGCGTTTTATTACTCGCCCTGGAATACCGGTTTGCGTTTTTCAAGGAATGCGGTAAATCCTTCAACGGCATCCTTTGATTCTGCAACGGTTCGACTTCCTTCCATCTCGACTTCAAAACCCGCATCGATCCCTTCATATATGCCGAACACTTAATCATCTGTCAGACCTTTTCAATAAGGACTGCATTGGCATTTCCAAATCCACCGCAGAGTGTGGCCATTCCATACCGGGCATCCGGGAAATCCGTCTTCATAATGTTCAGCAATGTCACAATAATCCGGGCGCCGGATTCTCCAAGAGGATGACCAAGAGCCATGGCGCCACCCCAGACATTCACCCTCTTGAACGGTGCATTATTGTTGTCCAGACCTAATTCGCGTATACATGCAAGGGATTGGCTGGCAAAGGCCTCGTTGATTTCAATCGGCCCGATATCTTCGGGAGTCAATCCGGTTTTCTGAAACAGCTTTTTCACGGCAAAAATCGGACCGACACCCATGACGGTTGGATCATTTCCTGCCTGAACCCCGAAACTGTATTTATAGGTATACGAAAGACCCAGATCATCCGCCTTTTCACGGCTCATCATCATAATGGCAGCCGCACCTGCTGTCAGCGGAGATGAGGTGGCTGCAGTAACCCTTCCGTTTTCCTTAAATGGAGACTGCATGGCTTTCATCTTTTCCATATCCAGGGAATCCCGGATCCACTGATCCCTGTCCACTAAAAATTCTGTTCCGTCTTCTTTTTTTCCGTTTACCGGAATTATTTCACGTTTGAATTTACCATTATCCCGCGCTGCAGCAGCATTCTTATGGGAATGTGCTGCAAAATTATTCATGTCATCTTTGGAGATATTGTACTGCTCCGCAACTTTCTCGGCTGTGTTGCCCATGGGAAGCTCCATTAAATTATATCTCTCCAGCAATCGCGGTGGGAAATCCATGTTCGCCCCCATGCCGACTTTTTCCATGTCCTCGACACCTGCGGCAATCACAATATCTACCTCCCCGGTCATCACCGCCCGGGCAGCATTCATGGTAGCCGTCATACCGGACGGGCACTGGTTGGTAACCGACTGTGTCGGAACGGACTCGGGCAAACCGGATGCCAACCAGGCCAGTCGACCAATATCATTCTGCATACCGGAAAGGTTCGCAGAGCCGACAACAACAGCATCCACATCTTCCGGCTTGATGCTTGTATTTCTCTCAAAAAGACCATTAAATACAGCGGTCAGCATTTCATCAGGCCTGACATCCCTGAACCAGCCTTTTTCATTATGGGCTCTTGCATTGGGAGTCCGAACATTATCAATAAAAACACATTCTTTTAAATTCGCCATGGTTTTTACCTCCTCTTTCCGGATCAGCGGTAGCTTCCGTGTTTTTTCATCCGGGTTGGTTTAAATAAATTTAAATTATGCTGATTCATGAACTCCAATCGGAACATTGCTTTGACGGATAGGTTGAATTGCCGTCAGACATTTACTGGGTTGTAATCCCTCCATCAACCGGAATTATTGCTCCATTGACATATGCACCGGCTCTTGAGGCAAGATAAATTGCAGTTCCGGCCATGTCCTCCGGTTTACCGATACGGCCGAGGGGGCAAGTTGCGACGATCATCTCTTTTAAATTGTCAAGCATCCATTTGGTCATTTTGCTCTCAAACGGACCGGGAGCGATTGCATTCACCGTGATGTTGCGGCGGCCTAATTGACCTGCCAGAACTCTAGTCATGTGGTGCACGGCCGCTTTACTTGCAGAATAGGCATAATTTTCAACCTTGGGTACTGTAATTCCATCGATGGAACCAATATTGATCACTCGTGCCGGATCGTCAGGAGTTGCCGCTTTCTCCAAAAGAGGGAGAAGTTCTCGTGTGAGAACAAACATGGATTTAACATTCAATGTCATGACTTTGTTGAAACCGTCGTCGGGATATTCCTCCAACTTCGCGGCCCAGTTTGCACCTGCGTTGTTGACCAGTATATTCAAAGTCTTCTCCCTGCCGATAATCTCCCCGGCAAGTTCCTGAATACCCTGTTCAGAATGGATATCGGCGGGGATGGAGATGCAGGTCCCGCTGCCGTTTTCGGATAGTTCTTCCGCGACCTGATCACAGACCTCTTTTGTTCGGGATGAAATGTAAACCCTGGCACCTGATTCAACATACCCCCGCGCAATCATCAAGCCGATGCCCCGTGAGCCCCCGGTCACAAGAGCAACCTTACCTTGAATCGAAAACAGATTCTGAGAACTCATTGGCTGACTTTTTTGTTGTGGCCCTGCCATCACGCTGTCTCCCCTTTTTTACTTCTGTTTAAACCATCTGGAAAGATTCTGGGAAAACATGATATCACCGGCAATTTTAAGCTTACCCGTCATATAAGCCTGCATGCCGTCAAGTTCAAGGGCCATCATGCGTATGAAATCAGGCAGATTCATCGCAAGTGTAACGCGGGCCTTTTCCGCTCCTTCCTTCATGATCGTGCAGATACCGTTATCCACCTTGATCTGATAGCTTTTTACACCAATTGGCGTTTCGATATCGTATTGAATAACGGCTGTCTGCCCTGAAGCCGCTTCAGAATCAAATGCGTCTTTCATTCCGTCAAACAACCCGTCAAGAAGTGAATCTTCCTCTCCTTTGACACCTGCAAGAATCTCTTCATCGGATCTGCCTTTGACCATTTCCTGGAATTCTTCCAAAGTCATTTTCGCCTCAGTCATGTTATTCCTCCTTTCTTTGTAATGTAGGACTTCAAATGTACTAACGGCAACAAAGAACCTCCTTCATACTGCATACCATAAATAAACGCTTTTTGTATAGCATAATATACGCTTTATATATATCGTTAATAAACGCTTTGATATAAATATTTATATTATTCAATTATTTATTGTCAAGCTTTTTTTAAAAAAATTATTATATTTTTCTATTGACATAAGTTTATAAATTAAATATTACATTAGTCAAGATCTAATTGCCGGTTTCAATTCATAACGGATCGGAAGAGGGCACCCTGCCCTCTTCCGATCATCAAAACAATAAATGTGCACCCCCCCCCTGAAAGGTGGTTTATGAAAATAAGTGAACTCGTCAAACGAACCGGTGTTCCAAAAGAAACCATTCATTATTATATCCGGGAAGGGCTTCTTCGAAAACCTAGAAAAAACGGAAAAAATGTTGCCAATTATACCGAGAATTATATCGACCAGATACGCCTTATCAAGGGGTTGAGGGACAATTATTATCTTCCTATTTCCGTTATTAAAAAAATACTGCGACGGATAAAAAAACAGTCCCGCACAAGGCAGTCCGCTCTGCAGATTCTCAGTGAATATTTTCGCCCGATTGACCAATTTGTGACCAAAGAGATCACAGGAAGGGAAGCTTTCCTTGAAGCAACGGGCATGGGGCCAAAATGGCTTGATAAAATGGAAGAATGGGGTATCCTAAGAGCAGAAAGAGAAAACGGCCGGCTAACCTATTCTATTGAAGATGTCATAATCGGCAAACTGCTTGTCGATATGGATAAAATTGGGTTTGGCCCCAAAGATGGTTATGATCCGATTGTTTTAAAACAAATTTCCGATTTTTTTACAAAATTTGTATCAGAAGGTTCACGGGAGTATTATCAGGAAAACATGGAGCGCCTCTCTTCTGATGATCTCCTGGAGAAAGGTGCAAGATATACCGAGATTGTCGGACTCTTTCTTTATTATCTATATCGCAAGCTTGCTCGCGAGGACTTTTTATCTTTTTACAAATCGATCGGAAAGACCGAAAAAAAGATGACATCCGACTGAACCGGCAGGATATGCCTGATCGCCTTTTATGTTTTTTTTCGAATTCATGGGCAGATATTGCTTTTGATTGAGGCAGGGAAATGAAACGTTACATTGCCAGCAGACTTTTATACTCTATTTTGATTCTGTTCTTTGTTTCTATTTTGATTTTTACCCTTGCGAGACTGATGCCGGGCGATCCCATTCAGGCCGCAGCCATGATCAATACGGACCTGGCAAATCCGGAGATCATGAATGACCTTCGGGCCAAGTTCGGTCTGGACAAACCCTATCATGAGCAGTATTTCCTCTGGCTGACGGATTTTGCAAAAGGGGAATGGGGCGACTCGCTCGGCAGCGGCGAAGAGGTTTTGGCGATGTTTCTGAGGCGGCTGCCCGTCACCCTGGAACTTTTTATCGGCGCTACTTTCTGGTCCTTTATCATTGGATTTCCATTCGGAATCATCGCCGCGCTCAGACGCAACTCCTGGCTTGATGCAAGCCTGACAACCACATCGATTATCGGTGTTTCAATCCCTGTTTTTTGGGAAGGAATCGTTTTCATTTACCTGTTTGCTGTGATCCTCCCGATTTTTCCGCCATCGGGATATGTACCGTTTTCCGAAAGCCCATGGGAAAACCTTCTTTCAGTTGCCATGCCGACATTTGTAATGGGAACGCAAACTGCAGGTCTGCTTGCAAGGTATGTTCGCTCCAGCCTGCTCGAAGTCCTCGGACAGGATTTTATCCGGACAGCCCGGGCTAAAGGTCTTCGTGAAAAAGCGATGCTTATCCGGCACGCAGCAAGACCTGCTTTATTGCCTGTCGTTACCGTTATCGGCCTTTCATGGGGATATATGGTTGCCGGGTCCTTTCTCGTAGAGTATATGTTTGCCATCCCCGGTCTCGGAAGAATGGGCGTTAATGCTGTTTTTGCCCGTGATTTTCCGGTCATTCAGGCCACACTGGTTATTGTGGCGCTAAACGTTATGCTGGCAAATCTTACGGTTGACCTTGTATATGGATATCTCGACCCCAGGGTTCGGATACATTAGATAACGGATTTGGAATTGATGTATTTATGGTAGACTTTTTCGAAAAAATGACTTGGGTAAATTTAAAACAAATTGAGGGATTAAAAAAATCAGAAATTCAGGTTAAGAGGAGCCGTAAATAAATGAGTGATGAGACAATCGATCAGTTACAGCCGCAGCGCGCATCCCGGATCGGGGTGTGGGCAGTTATGAAGGCAATTTTAAAGCACAAGGTTTCCTGTGTGGGTGTCGTAATCATCATCCTGCTGAGTCTCATGGCCATCTTCGCACCCCTTATAGCCCCTCATGACCCGAACGAACAGGATCTTTATCATGTTCTGGAAAACCCCTCCCGCAAACACCTTCTAGGAACAGATGATGTGGGGCGGGATCTGCTTTCACGTGTTATCTACGGTTCGCGGATTTCCCTTCTGGTGGGTGTGGCTGCAACAATTTTCGCAGCCGTTATCGGCGTCATTCTCGGTCTGATTGCAGGCTACAAGGGCGGAATGGTCGATATGGTCATCATGCGCATTACAGACACATTTATGTGCATCCCGGGCCTCATCCTTCTTCTGGTTATGGCTGCGGCTTTAGGCCCCGGACTGCATAATATAATCATTGCCATATCCCTCATTGGTTGGACAGGCTTTGCCCGTATCATTCGCGGTCAGGTTCTCATGGTTCGCGAACTTCCCTATATTGAGGCAGCTAATGCTGCAGGTGCTTCCGGCTTTCGAATCATGTTTCGACACCTCCTGCCCAATTCCCTGGCTCCAATTATCGTAGCGGGTTCCATTACCATCGGCGGTGTCATTATGCTGGAAAGTGCTGCCGCTTTCCTGGGACTTGGTGTTCAGCCGCCGACTCCAAGCTGGGGTAAAGCATTGAGAATCGGCTATTCTTATCTGGAAGTTGTTCCTCTCTTTTCCATTGCACCGGGGCTTATGATTACCCTTGCAATATTGGCGTTTAACTTTCTGGGTGACGGACTGAGGGATGCCCTTGATCCGCGTCTCCGCGGTCAGGGTAAAAAAATAGAATAAGGCGAGTCAACGTGTCCAAATTACTTGAAGTCAAAAACCTGAGTACCCATTTTTTTACAGATGACGGGCTGGTAAAGGCCGTGGATAATATCTCCTACAGCCTTAACGAAGGTGAAACGCTTGGTCTGGTTGGAGAAAGCGGCTGCGGCAAGAGCGTTAACGCCCTTTCACTGCTGCGCCTGATTCCAAATCCTCCGGGAAAAATTGTTTCCGGAAAGGTTATTTTTGAAGACCAGAATCTTCTTACGCTCAGCGAGGATGACATATGCAGAATACGCGGCAACCGGATGGCCATGATTTTTCAGGAACCGATGACTTCACTCAATCCGGTGATGACTATCGGCAGACAGCTCATGGAACCAATGGAAATTCACCGTCAGATGACCCGGGGAGAAATCCAGGAAAGATGCCTCGATCTTCTGAAACGGGTTCATATTCCGGAGGCCCCCACCCGAATGAATGCGTATCCCCACCAGTTCAGCGGCGGAATGCTGCAACGCGCAATGATCGCTATGGGACTCACCTGTAATCCCCGGCTGGTAATTGCCGATGAGCCCACTACAGCACTGGATGTCACCATCCAGGCTCAGCTGCTGGAGCTGATGAAAGACCTGACCCGGGAATTCGGGACCGCTCTGATCATCATTACTCACAATTTAGGGATTGTGGCCCGATATGCGGACCGCGTCAATGTAATGTATGCCGGGCGCATTGTTGAAAAGTCGACTGCAATGGACCTTTACAAAAATCCAAGGCACCCGTATACTATTGGTCTAATGGCTTCCGTACCCCGGCTGGATCAGGATATGAAAAAAAAGCTAAAACCGATAGAAGGGCAGCCTCCGGACCTTATTCATCTGCCGTCGGGATGTTCTTTTCACCCGCGCTGCAGCTACCGTGTTGAGAGGTGCCTGAATGAGACCCCGGAACTTAAAACCGTTAACGAAAATCATGAAATTGCGTGCTGGGTAGATGTCAGAACATAATAACAACATACTGCTAACGGTCAACAACCTGACCCTGTACTTCCCTGTTTTCAAAGGAATCATTTTCAAAAAGAAAATTGGAGAAGTCAAAGCGGTCGACGGTGTCTCTTTTTCCATCGCCTCTGGTGAAACACTTGGCCTGGTTGGTGAAAGCGGCTGCGGCAAAACCTCAACCGGCAGGGCCATCCTCCAGATGGATCATCCAACTTCCGGTGAAGTTATTTTCGAAGGGGCGGATATTACCAAACTGAACAAATATGAATTACGACACTTACGCAAAAAAATGCAGCTCATTTTTCAGGATCCGTTCGGTTCCCTTGACCCCAGAATGACCGTGCGGGATATCATTGGCGAGCCGCTGTTAATCCATAAACTGAACGGAAGCAAAGCCGAATATCGAGAACAGATCGACCATCTGATGGAAACGGTAGGACTGAATCCTCGCATGGTTGACCGCTATCCCCATGAATTCAGCGGCGGACAGCGGCAGCGCATCGGAATTGCAAGGGCTCTTTCCGTACGCCCCAGCCTGATTATCTGTGATGAACCGGTTTCTGCTCTGGATGTTTCAATTCAGGCTCAAATCATTAACCTCCTGGAAGAACTCCAGGAGAAATTTAATTTGACATATCTGTTCATTGCCCACGACCTGGCCGTAGTCCGTCATATCAGCGATCGGATTGCCGTCATGTATCTGGGTGAAATCGTTGAGTTTGCGGACAGGAAGGATCTGTATCACAGTCCCCAGCATCCATATACTCAGGCATTGATTGCAGCCGTTCCAATTCCGGACCCCTTGATCGAGGCTGAAAGAAAACATGTGCTGCTTTCAGGTGAAGTCCCCAGTCCCCTGAACCCGCCGGCTGGATGCAAGTTCCACACGCGCTGTCCGTATGTACACGATCTTTGTCGCAAAAAAACACCCCAACTTAATCAGGTTAGTGACCGCGGTCACCGGGTGGCCTGCCATTTGTCTGCCAAAGCCCCGGACCGGAACAATCCTTAAAGGAGGTACCATGGCCCTGAAAAAAAAACTCGCTTTGACGCTCATTTTAGGAGGAATCTTTCTGTACAGCTTCTTTTATATTCAGCAGGGCATGGCGGAAGATGTTCCTGCCCCCACGCAAGCCTGGATGGAATGGGGTGACGCATACTGGCCCACAAAGCCGGTTCGCGGGGGGATGTTTCGCGCTGCCTCTCCATATTATATCGGTGTCCTGAATCCCAATCATTTCCCGGTCATGGACTGGATTACCATGGGATATATTCATGAAAAGCTTATCAATCATGACGGAAACTATAAAGCGACCGCTCCCTGGCTGGCCGAATCCTGGGAATATATCGATGAGGTTACCGTTCTCATGAAGCTGAGAAAGGGAGTTCGGTTTCACGACGGCTCTCCATTTAACGCCGAAAGCGTCAAATACCAGATGGAATGGATTCTGGATAAAAAAAACGGCGCATGGTCACGCACCATGCTGAAGCCGGTAAAATCAATCGAAGTAATGGATTCTCACACAGTAAAATGGCATTTTAAAGAGCCATGGGGTGCATTTCTGGGGACCATGGCCAGTGTTCCCGGATACCAGATCTCCATGAAAGCGCTGAAGGCCGAGAGCGCTTCAACGGAATTAAAGATTCTGAATCGAAGGCTGAAAGGTACCAAAAGAAAAGTTAAGAAAATAGAAAAAAAGGCTGAAGAGGCAGAAGAAGAAGGAGGAAAATCCGCCAAAAAGGCAGAGGCCTTGGCGGAAAAAGCCCGAAAAGAACTGGCCGACATGGAAAACAAAATCCGGGAACTGAAAGAGATAAGCAAAAATCACCGTCCCCTGGATGCCTACCCGGTTGGAAGCGGCCAGTTTATGCTCGAAAAAAACAGTCCGGGAAACTACATCCAGCTTAAACGAAATCCAGACTGGTGGTATGGTAAAAGTATCGGTAAGCCTGACATGCCTTATTTTGACGGCTACAAGGTATCGGTCATCCCGGATTCCTCCGTACGCCTTGCAAGCCTCAAGGCCGGGGCCCTCGACGCTATATCAATCAACCCGGTCCAGTACAAAATCGTTGAAAAAGATAAAAAAATAAATCTGCAACCTTTTCCGGCCAACTGGCTGATATGGCTGATGCTGAATCAGGCTGAAGGGCCATGCAAGGACATCCGGGTCCGCAAGGCCATATCCCATGCCATTGACCGTAAAGCCCTGATCTTTGGGATCCAGTTCGGATTCGGCCGGGAGGCGAGCTGCATTTTTCCTGACAGACACTGGACACATAATCCGAATTTAAAGCCGGTAAGCTATGATCCGGAGTTGTCTAAAAAACTCCTTTCAGAAGCCGGCTACCCTGACGGTCTGACAATCAGGGGTGTTACGGCAAACACACCCACCGCACAGGCATTTTCAAAGGCTATCATGGGCATGCTTGGAAAAGTGGGGATCAAGTGGGATGTCAAATTCTTAAGCATTGCCGGCCTGGGCAAACCGTTCATGAATCTGGAATACGACATGGCCGGAGGAATGTTTCAATGGATATTCGAGCCGGATGTTATCTCCACGGCGTTGTATACGCCTGATGGAGTACTAAACTACGGCAGGAACAACAACGAAGAGGTTATCGCACTCATCAAGGCCGGCCGTAAGGAAATCGACGAATCCAAGCGGATCAAAATCTATCATCAGCTGGAAAAAGTACTCTACGATAACTATATGGACATTTATCTCTTCTACCCCGTGTTGCTCTTTGCCTCCAGCAAGAATGTTCAGGGAAATAATACGGACATGATCAAACAATATGGAGAGATTTTTGTCCGATCGCATCCATATTGGTTTAAAAACGGTCGCCCATAAAGAATAACGATACCGCTTCCAAAAGCAGGCTTCGGAAAACAAAAGCCTGCTTTTGGAAGCTTGAGAGCGCCGTTTAAAGATAAATTGTACTCACGTAAAAAACTGAGTCTTTCTTTTTAACAAATATATTGAAATAAATTTCATCGCCCGCTTTTTTGACTATACTTTTCAAATCAAATGCCCCGTTTGAATCGGTGACAATATCCTTTATAATTTTCATGCCGGAAGTTTGAATGATTAATTTTTCACCCGATCCGGGTTCTTGTTTACCACAAAGTATGATACGATCTGTCATAACATCACCCTGATGTTGTTTTTTATCCTTTTCATCTAATGCCACATTCGCCCTTTGCAATGCAAAATAGCTTATATGCGGTGTGACAAAAACCGTTGGTGCTAAAATAACCGATGCCACCTCGGCAGCACGCTTTTTTCTTGTCTTGGTAATCTTTATTTCTTCCTGCAGCTCTATACACAGAGGTTGCTTTACTATAAAAAATTGATCTGCTTTTTTTTCAAGCTTATATGCATACGTGATTTCTTCGCCCTCAAACTTTTCCCCTTTAACGATCTCGGCTTCTGCATTGGCGGCAGAAAAAAATATAAGAAAAAACAAAAAAAA
>JAQYVL010000147.1 GCA_030145525.1 Desulfobacterales bacterium | reverse complement strand
GGAGTGGTACCGCTGACTCTGCTGATGTGTGCAGCGGCATTCATGTTTGGGATCGGAAAAATATCCGCACGGACAGGGATTCATTGCCCCAACAAGCATAAAGTTTGACGGATAGGTAATTTTTGAGGCTGCCCGGGATATGGTAACGTACTGATCTTCAAGAGGCTGTCTCAGCACTTCGAGAACATGTTTTTTAAATTCAGGAAGTTCATCAAGAAAAAGAACTCCGTTATGCGCCAGACTTACTTCTCCGGGTCTGGGCATATGACCGCCGCCGATGAGACCGGCATCCGAGATGGTATGATGGGGAGTCCGGAAAGGCCTTTCGGTAATAAGGGCTTGATCCTTTTTCAGCATTCCGGTTACCGAGTATATTTTGGTGGTTTCAATGGCTTCGCTGAAGTTCAAATCCGGTAATATCGTTGGGAGACGCTTTGCAAGCATTGTTTTTCCCGAACCAGGCGGGCCTGTCATCAGGAGATTATGACTGCCGGCTGAGGCAACCTCCATTGCCCGTTTGACATGCTCCTGGCCCATGACGTCACAAAAATCTACACCTGATCTGTTATGGCTTTTGTATATTTTTGAGATTTCAATTTTTTCGGGTAACAGTTCCCCTGTGCCCTGAAAAAAGTCAACTGCCTGATAAAGTGTCCGGGCTGCATATACCGGTATGCCTTGAACCACCGCCGCTTCCATTCTGTTCTCCCAGGGGACGATAATGCCGTCATAGTTCTCTTTTTTTGCGGAAATCGCCATTGCCAGGGAGCCTTTCACCGGCTTTATTCTGCCGTCCAGAGACAGCTCGCCAAGGACGAGATACCGGCTGAGGATATTCTGTGAGACTATTCCTGTTGCAGACAGAATACCCAGCGCAATGGGAAGATCGAATCCGGTACCCTCCTTTTTTAAGTCTGCAGGGGCGAGATTCACGGTAATCCGGTCATGGGGGAAGGTGTACCCTGAATTCTGGATTGCGGATTTCACACGCTCCCTGCTTTCCTTGACGGCAGTTTCGGCAAGCCCCACGGTTGTATAGGATGGAAGTCCATGGGAGATATCAATTTCGACCTCTACAAGAGATGCGTCTATGCCGATGACGGCGCTGCTAAGTACTTTTGCCAGCATTGTGCCTCCGTACCCTGAAGACGGCTTCAGAAAAAGTTCCGGCCAGTATTGACGCTTTACTTTGTGTCCGGGCCGTACTATCCGCCTTGTCATAACCGGCCATAATTAATCAGGATTTATGTGGCTGCATGGGCGGAGTCCGCTATTTGCATTTGAAGCTTTTTATGTCGCCGTCTAATTTTGGATTTTTACGAAGCGGCCAATGTTAAAAATAAAATAAAAACAATAAAATAAGAATTTATCCGATTGTTCAAACTGAATATTCGCAATATTTATCGCAAAAACTTTTGACTGGAAAGTTGTAATTTATTCATTTATAAAGTATTATTGTGAACACTTCCAGTATATCCGGTTTGCGATTTTTTATGAAAAAATTAATACAACGGGATTGACGCCAGGTCAAGTAAATCTTGTATACAGATATTTATAACAAATTGATGCTTTTCCTTTAAGAATATGTAAAATTATGATAGGCAGATTTCGATAATCTGTTTTTCAGATTTTATATAAACAATACAAAAAGAAGCTGTCCGCTTGAGGTTGCAGGCTGTATAATCCGGATGCTATTCATGCAGGGGAGTTTACTATACATATGAATCAAAATCAGAGGACCCTGGCGAAACAGGTCAGCTGCTCCGGTATTGGAGTTCATTCTGGTAAAAAGGTAAACCTTACCATAAAACCGGCGCCCGCAAATCATGGCATTAAATTTTTAAGGACCGACCTTCCGGCTCCTCCTGCGATACATGCGCTGTTTAAAAATGTCGTCGATACAAGCCTTGCAACCGTTATCGGTAATGAAGGGGTTATTGTTTCGACCATTGAGCATCTCATGGCCTGCCTTGCCGGCCTGTCAATTGAAAATGCGTTGATCGAGCTGGATAATTATGAGATGCCGATTCTGGATGGAAGCGCAGGGCTTTTCACCAAGATGATCAAAGAAGTCGGCATAGAGGAGCTTCCGGAGCCCAGGTGTTTTTTTGTTGTTAAAAAACCGATCGAGATTAAAGAAGGTGACAAATCGGTTACAGCTCATCCGTCATCATCCCTGCAGATAACATGTACGATTGACTTTTCCCATCCCCTGATACAAAAACAGTCTTTGTCGATAGAATTGTCTGATGAAACCTTTGAAAAGGAAATAAGCAGAGCCCGGACCTTCGGATTTCTGCATGAAATTGAATACCTGAAGCGGTACGGGCTTGCCCGTGGCGCATCCTTGGAAAGCGGTGTGGCAATTGATAAAGAAAAGGTTTTAAATGAAGAAGGGTTGAGATTTAAGGATGAATTCGTTCGTCATAAAATTCTTGATTGTATCGGGGATTTTTCACTTCTCGGCATGCCGATTCTGGCACATATTGTTACGCACAAATCAGGACATGCTTTCAATCATGCATTCCTGAAGACTTTTTTTGAGCAAAAGGAATCCTGGGAGACCCTTCCAGTCAATGATTTTAAGAGGTTAGATAGTCCCTCGTTGAAATCTCTTGCCATTTAGAAAAGTATCCGTTATGAACCAAGCTTGTTAGATCTGTTGTAATTTTGCTTTTCAATCAGACACATTTTATACTGGCTGCCGGATAATGGCAGCCTCATTAATGATGAGTATACCGAGGAGATGAGTAAAATTTTTTTATTAAAAAAAACGATCTATATTCTTTTGATGTTGCTGTTTGTTTTTCAGGGGGCTGTCTCAGCACAGGATGCATCTTTAACCAATATTGTGGTAAACAACACCCGTGACGATCTTCTGCTGTTTCTGGAAGTGAAGGGCGCTTTTCAGGAAAAGATAGGAAAAGCGATCATGAACGGTGTCCCCGCTTCATTTTCCTTTTACGTAATCCTTTCCCGGGATCGTAACTTCTGGATGGATGACAAAATAACCGAAATCGATGTAACGCATACGATAAAATATAACAGCATTAAAAAAGAATATACCATTATACGTTCGTGGGAAGACGGTAATCCAGTGGTGACAAAATCATTTAAGGAGGCGAAAAAGCTTATGAGTGAGATAAAGGGCATGCAAATTATTTCTCTCTCAAAGCTGATAAAAGGAGCTCAATATCAAATAAAGGCAAAAGCAGAACTCAGCAAAATAGAACTTCCCCTTTATCTGCATTATGTTTTCTTTTTTATGTCACTCTGGGATTTTGAAACAGACTGGTATACAGTCGATTTTAAGTACTAAAAGCTAACTTTAATTTCCCGATGAAAGATGTTTACCGGTAAAAAATTCCGAAAAAAAGGGTCACCAATCTCGGAAGATGAGATTAAAAGACGAAAACGGGAATATCTGATTATTATCGGAATCCTTATTTTTTTCCCCCTCCTTACTTTCATTGAAACCCGCGTTATATATTTTGGAGCAGATTTTCCTATTTCCAACACCGTATTGATGTTTACGCTGATCAACATCAATCTGCTGCTGCTCATCTTATTGATTTTTCTGGTTTTCCGAAATCTTATAAAGCTGCTGTATGATCGCAGGCGAAAGATAACCGGTGCAAAGCTTAGAACACGACTGGTTGTCGCATTTATTGCCATATCGCTTCTTCCGACAACCGTTCTTTTTTTCTTTTCCATTAATTTCATTACCACCAGTATTGAATTCTGGTTTAACGTGCCGGTAGAGCAGGCTCTTGAAAACTCTCTGGCAGTTGGAAGAAAACTTTATCGTCAAGTGGAGGAGAACAATCTTTTCTTTCTGGAAAGGACTGCTTATCAGATCAAAACAAAAAAATATCTGAGCCGGGAAAAACGCAAGGATTTGACAAGATATATCCAGATTGTTCAGCGTGAGTTCAATCATCATGCTGTAGAAGTCTATGACGCCAATGCCAAAAGATTAACCTATGCTTTGTCCCAGGCACTCGAAGAAAAAGGCCTGCCGGTTTTAGCCCCGGAAAATCTCCTCAAGGAAACGCCCTCAGGCAACGTCAAGACTATTTCCGAAAACACACTGATTGGAGAACTTATAAGAACAATCGGTTCCGTACCATTTGGCGCCTCAAGAAATGATACGGTTGCCTATGTGGCCATCAGCAAGGTGATCTCGCACGACTTGTCCCGAAACATGGCTTCGATTTCAAGGGGTTTTGAAGAGTATCAGCAGATAAAAATGCTGAAGAGACCCATTCAGATTACCTACTATATAACTTTATCCATTGTAGGTCTTCTGGTTGTATTCTGTGCCGTATGGTTTGGCTTTTATCTGGCAAGATCGATTACAATACCACTCATGAAACTGGCAGAAGGCACCAGGCGTGTGGCCGAAGGTGATTTGAGTTTTAACATCGATCAGGTCGCTGACGATGAGATCGGAAGTCTGGTTAATTCGTTTAATAAAATGACAAGGGATCTCAGGATCAGTCGTGAACAACTGGAGCTTTCCGCCAGAATGCTGCACGAGCAGAAGGATGAAATTGAGGAGCGACGGCAATACATGGAAATCGTTCTGAAAAATGTTTCTGCCGGTGTTGTTTCCCTCAATAAGGGAGGATTTGTCACAATGATAAACAAATCCGCAGAGAAGATGCTGAGTATAAGGCCGAAAGAAATTTTGAATAAAAGCTATAAAACCATATTGCAAAAAGATCTTCTTAATCTTGCTGAAGAAATAATGGAAAAAATTACCCTGTCCAGAAGCAACGCAGTGGCTCTTCCCATCAAACAGACGATTGACGGAAGGCCTCGAAGTTTTATGGTTCACCTGAATGCGCTGAAAGATGATCTTGGCCGCCACATGGGTATTGTTATGGTTATAGATGATCTTACCGAATTTGAAAAAGCGCAAAGAATGGCTGCATGGCGTGAAGTTGCCCGCAGAATTGCGCATGAGGTAAAAAATCCTCTGACTCCAATATCCCTATCAGCACAACGCCTGAAAAGAAAATATTCGAAAAAAATAGATGATCAGATTTTTGACGAATGTACTCGTACGATTATTGATCATGTAGAGTTGATCCGGAACCTGGTAAATGAATTTTCAACATTTGCAAGGTTTCCCGGAGCCAACCCGAAACTCTGTGATCTGTCTCCAATTATTGATGAGACCGTCGCCCTCTACCGGGAAGGACATATAAATATCAATTTTCAGGTAAAGGTTTCCGATTATATTCCCAAACTCAATCTGGACCGCCAGCAGATCAAACAGGCCATGATCAACCTTGTGGATAATGCCATCGCTTCGATTATGCACGTTGAACAGAAAGGCGATATAACGATCACACTGACGCATGACCCCATACTGAACCTTGTCAGACTGGAAGTCGCGGATACCGGTGCAGGGATTTCCGATAGAGAAAAAACCAGGCTTTTTGAACCGTATTTTTCCACAAAAAAAACCGGCATGGGGCTTGGGTTGACTATTGTAAGTACTATCATTGCGGACCATAACGGCCTGATCGGTGTTCGGGATAATCATCCGCGGGGAGCCAGATTTGTTATCGAGATTCCGGTTTCAGAGGGGAAGGCAGTGGAAACATCTTATACTAGTGCTTAATCCGTGTCATCTATAAATAACACAGAGAATATGAACCGGTATCCAATTCAAAAATGAAGAATTTCTTAAAAAACAGCCGTTTCCGGGTGGAGATAAAGTAAAGGAGTTTAAAAATGTTTCCAACAATTATGATCGTCGATGATGAGCCTTCTATTCTTAAATCATTAGGCGGCCTGCTTTCTGATGAAGATTTTGAAGTCATAACCGCATCCAACGGCTATGAGGCGCTTAAAATAATTGATGCCGAGTCACCTGATCTTATTTTGCTGGACATATGGATGCCCGGAATGGATGGCATTGAAACCCTCAAAGAGATCAAGAAAAATAATTCACATATTCAAGTTATCATGATCACCGGACACGGGACAATAGAAACAGCGGTAAGGGCAACCAAGTTTGGAGCGTTTGATTTTATTGAAAAGCCACTGTCCATAGACAAGGTGATTGTGGCCATCAATAATGCTCTGAATTTCAGGCGTCTGGAGGAAGAAAATTTATATCTTAGGAAAAAAACACTTGAAAAGCATTCAATAGATGGAAACAGTCCGCCAATCGCTACATTGAAGCAGCAGATTGCCGTTGCGGCACCAACGGATGCATCAATCATTATTACAGGCGAAAACGGGACAGGCAAGGAACTTGTTGCCCGAACCATCCATCACATGAGCAACAGGTCGGAACATCCGCTGGTCGATGTCAATTGTGCAGCCATCCCCGACGAACTCATTGAGAGCGAACTTTTTGGGCAAGAAAAAAGTGCTTTTCCAGGGACGGCTGCAAAATCAAGGGGTAAATTCGAATTGGCCAACAAAGGGACCATTTTTCTGGATGAAATCGGAGATATGAGTTTGAAAACCCAGGCAAAGATTCTTCGTGTACTTCAGGAGCAGAAATTCCAGCGGGTTGGTGGAAGCCGAATTCTGGAGATAGACGTCCGCGTTATTGCGGCAAGCAACAAAGATCTTGAAACAGAAATTGAAAAGGGTAATTTCAGGGAAGATTTATTTTTCCGTTTGAATGTCATTCCCATCGACATCCCCCCCCTTCGTCAAAGATCGGCGGACATCTCGATACTTGTCGACACATTTTTTGAAAAATGCGCCAATCAATACCAAAGCCGTAAAAAATCGATCAAAAAAGAAGCTCTTGATCTGATGATGGAATACAGCTGGCCGGGAAATGTCAGGGAGTTGAAAAATCTTGTGGAAAGGCTGGCCATCATGGTTGAGGGAGATGAGATAAATGCGCACCACATCCCGTATCCATATAATTCAAGCCCCGTAAACAAGACAAATTCCATTCATAACCGATTTTTTTCCATGGAAACTCTTAAAACAGCAAAAAAAGAGTTTGAGGAGGAGTTTATTCGAAAAAAACTTTCCGAAAATGACAACAACATCACAAAAACGGCTGAAAGCATAGGTGTTGAGCGAAGTCATCTGCATAAAAAACTGAAAAAAATGGATTAAATGATGGGCCTTCGCATTATCGGCGGTGAGAAAAAAGGAAAAAAACTGCTTTCCGTAAAAGGAATGAAAACCCGGCCGACAGCAGATAGGATGCGTGAATCCCTTTTCAACATCCTTTCTGCCGGAATAGTCGATTCAAACGTACTTGATCTTTTTGCGGGCACCGGCGCATTTGGAATTGAGGCTTTGAGCCGGGGCGCATCTTCTGCAACTTTTGTCGATAAAGACAGAGATGCACTTTCGGTCATAGAAAAAAATTTACGATCATGCGGTTTTGAGGTCCGGTCGAAAATATTCAGATACAACATTCTCATCAATCTAAAATGTTTGAAAGCGGTTGCCAAACCATTTGACCTAGTTTTTATGGATCCTCCCTATGAAAAGGATTGCATTTACCAGTCGCTTGTCAATTTGAAGCAAAGCAGCGCATTGCAAAAAGGATCAATAATCATCGTTGAACACTCCCCAAAGGAGCCTGTCCCCGAAGATCTTTTTGGATTTGAAATTTCCGACCAAAGGCGTTACGGTAGAACACTTTTTTCTTTTTTAAATTTTATGATTTCAACAAATAAAGGATAACTGGAGCTCATGAAAAGAAAAATTGCAATTTATCCCGGATCATTCGATCCCCCTACAAACGGCCACCTGGATCTCATAAAACGCGGGCTGAAGCTATTTGATGGTATTATCGTTGCCATACTGAACAACCCGTCAAAAGGAACGCTATTTAATCTTGAAGAACGGATTGAGATGCTAAAGGAGATATTCAAGGATCATTCCAATGTCGAAGTGGATTCGTCTGACGGTTTGCTTGTCGATTATGTGATTGAACGTGATGCGCATGTAATTCTGCGGGGCATGCGCGCGGTGTCCGATTTTGAATATGAGTTCCAGATGGCACTCATGAATAGAAGGCTTAACCGCAACGTCCAAACTGTTTTTCTGATGACCGGACTCAGGTGGATTTTCATCAGTTCTTCGATTATTAAGGAAGCGGCCCGCTTTGGAGGTGATGTCACTGATATGGTTCCGCCTATAGTACACAAAAAGCTGAAAGAAAAGTATGATTCTTTGAAATAAAGGATTACCATGAATCTCCGGCAGCTTCATATATTTTCATGTTTTGTCCATTGTAAGCCGCTCCAGAACAATCACGAGGATAAAACCGAAAATCGCCAGTGAAACCGCAAAGAAAAAGCCTGTATCAAGATCTTTGGGAAGAACGTTGCTGTAGGCCACAACATGCTCCTTTCCCCGGATAATCTTGCTTTCAAGAACCTCCTTCCAGGGCCAGATTTTTTGCATTGACCCGGCCATAAGGCCTGTCAGAAAGGCAAGGGTGGAATGGTAGTAATTTTCAAGGAAGTAATTCAGAATTCTGGAAAACCCAAGCAGGCCGACAGCACAGCCTGCACAGAAAACAATAATGATCAGCATGTTGTCTTGAATAAACGGATTTTTCAGTGTACCGGTTATAAATTCATATTTGCCTAAAATAAGAAGTATGAAGGCACCGCTAAGCCCCGGCAGTATCATGGCGCAGATTGCAATCAAGCCGGAAAAGAAAATAAACCATAACTTTTCCGGCGTAGATACCGGGATCATTCCAACAATGAAATATGCCGCGATCGTGCCTGCAGCAAACCAGATTACGGCACTGCCTATCCAGCCCTGTACTTTTCTGCCCACCACAAAGATGGAAGCCGCAATCAGTCCGAAAAACAGGCTCCAGGTCGGAACCGGGTGATTGTGAAGCAGGAAGTTCATGAGTCTTGCAAGGCTCATGATTGCCAGAATGATACCGGCAAAAAGGGAAAGCAAAAAACGGATATGAACCTCACTTAATGCACCCCGGACATCAAATTTCAGCAGTTTGCCTGCCATCTCCAGGCCAACAGATTTGATCGCCTTTAGAAGCTGACTGTATATCCCTGTTATCAGAGCGATCGTGCCGCCCGAGACACCCGGAATAATATCAGCCGATCCCATGCACAACCCTTTTAGGGCGAGAATTGCCGATTCTTTTGAAGAAGCAGGCCCCGGGCTGGCATTAAAAGCTTCTTTCCATGTGATATTCTTATTTTTCATGTTTTTCCATTTTGCCGGATTCGATTTTACAGGCATGCGCAGATATCTTCTGCTGTGCGGCCCATTCCAATATTTATTATTTTAATTTCAGCGCCTTTTTTTTGATAATAATCAAGAAGCGGGAAAGTCCTTTTTTTAAATAATTCCAGTTTATTCTGAATTTCAGCAGGAGAATCGTCGCATCTTCCGGTGCGGTCGCCCCCTGAGTTTCTAAGAATCCTTTCATAGACTACTTCAGCAGAGCATTCAAGATGAATTATTTTTTGAATATCCACAATCCTGTCGACATCGCCGGCCTGCCCTATGTGGCGCGGCATACCATTAAGCAGAATGAATCCGTCAACAGGCAATTTTTTTCTTTCAATAAATGAGATCAGTATTTTTTCCGCAATGTGAAAATTTTCATTTTCAAGCAGTTGCCCGGTTTCAAGAACATGAAAGATTACTTCCAGATCTTTTTCTGTAATTTTTTTTGAAGGTTCTTGAAAAGCTGCAATCCTTCTAAGTTCAGAACCAAAATCAAAATGGATACAGTCTTTCCCCGATACCCCTTTCTTTTCACATAAATCACCAAAAGGCGTTTTCCCTGATCCTGTTGCTCCGACTATGAGAATTCCGTTGAATCTTTTTATATGCATAAAGTCATTTTCAAAAATGGGTAATTGGTTTCATGTTGGTCCTTTATAGCGAGAAGGTTTTTACATCTCCCGTTGAATAAAGTTTTACGATTCTTGCATGAAAATCACCATATTCTGCTGGGGAAGCTTTTATGGATTGATGCACCAGGTTTTGAATTTCTTCATAGGTTCCCGAAGGGAGGTTCAACTTGTGGAACAATCGCCTCGTGTAAGTGTCAACTACAAAAATATCTCTGGAAAATGCGTAGCAGAGAATTGAATCCGCGGTTTCCTGTCCGATTCCGGTCCAGGAGAGAAGAAGTTTTCGGAGCGTTTCCGTGGGAAAGGAACGCAGCGTTTTGATGCCGCCCTCTTTGATGATATTCTCTGCAATCTGTTTCAGTCTGGCTGATTTCTGGTTGTAATACCTGGCCGGTATGATGGCGGAGGCCAGGAGTCCGTCATCTCCTTTTGCGATTTTTTTGATTCCAAGCATATTCAGCCCTGAAAGGTTCATAATCGCCTTTTCCGCATTGGACCATGAAGTGTTCTGGGTTAAAACCGAACCGGTTATGATTTCAAAGGCTTCATGATAGGAAACAATCCGGCCTTCTCTTCCCGGATAATATACGGGCTTCTCTCCCGGCTCCCTCGTTGTGGGCCACCATCCCTGGCTTCCGTATATCATATACAGAGTATGGTTCAGTTTTCGTACTTTTTGTTTGGTTTTGCTGTCAAATATCATTTTTTATTCACGGATAAACGACAAAGGGCAAAGATCAAAACTATCCTGTTTACAATACTGCTGTTTTTAAGCATTAGGGCTATAGCAGAATATCCGGGGGTCATCAACAGGGATCGGATGAGCATCAAACTTCCGGATCGGTGTTTCCATGCAGCTATCTCAAATCAAAGGAATTTTTTAACCGATCTTTCAGCCCTTCCGAGATTTCGGCAAGCGGCGCTCTTACCTCGCAGGATCGAATCAGTCCCTGCTGTTCCAGCACGTATTTGATGGGAGCCGGGTTCGGTTCTTCAAACAGGAGCGGAATCAGCGCCTCTGTTTTTCGCCAGGCAGGAAGCGCCGCCCTGTGATTATTTTCCTTCATCAGCCGCCATACATCAAGAAATATTCCGGAATTCAAATGGGCGGATGCCAATACCCCGCCTTCACCGCCGTTTGCCAGCATGGTATAGAACATCCTGTCTTCACCGGTTAGGACCGAGAAACTTTCCGGTTTATCCTGAAGCAGATCAAGCGTTTGTGTGATATCCCCGCAACTGTCTTTTACGGCTACAATGTTTTCTTCTTCCGCGAGTTTCAGAAGGGTTTCATTGAAGAGATTGATGCCGGTGCGATGCGGGATGTTATAGATCATGATGTCCAGACCGGTTGCTTCGGATATTTTCATGAAGTGGTTATACAGCCCCTCCTGGGATGGACGGCTGTAATAGGGACAAACCGAAAGGATTCCGTCCACCCGGTATTTTTCAAGTGTGGCAAGCCGATTAAGAACAGCGGATGTGTTGTTCCCTCCAAAACCTATATATAGAGGTATTCGGCCATCCACCTCCTCCGCTGCGACCGCGACGAGTGTTTCAAACTCTTTTTCAGAAACACACGGGCTTTCACCGGTTGTTCCAAGGGGAATCAGACCTGAAATCCCCTGATCTATATAGTGCCTGATTAAACTCCGATAAGAGCTGATATCCGGTTCGCCCTCAAAAAAAGGCGTAACCATCGGCAGCCAGACTCCTGTAATTTTCATCCTGTTTTCTCCTTTTTCCCAATAAAAAAACCCCTGTTAGCCAAAGGGCCGACAGGGGTTGATTATAAAAAGGGACTTTTTATTAACGGTTACATGCCTGTCTTACACCCTAAAAACGCAGATGTTCTGCTTGCCGAAAGGCTTATTCGCGAACGGTTTTATTTTTGGGAACCTGACCTGCATGTAAAATCCTATCTTTCTAAAATTTTTTCTTTAATGTTAATAGAAGGATAGACAAATTGTCAATCTTTTTTCAATCTTTTTTCCATGGAACACCTTTATCCTCCCAGTACGCC
>JAQYVL010000146.1 GCA_030145525.1 Desulfobacterales bacterium | reverse complement strand
GGGGGGGGGGGGGGTGGGGAGTTCTCGGTGGTGACTTCGTAACCTCTTAGCACTTAGTTGGCGGCAAGGATCTGGTCAACCCAGCCACGGAGCTCAGTGACACGGGCATAGACGGCAGGAGTGGAGGTGGAGCAGCGGCTGCTTCCCCAAGAGACAATACCAACCAGAGTCCAGGCATTGTCCTTTTCACAGACCAGAGGACCACCGGAGTCACCCATGCAGGAAGTGGCTCCAGCTCCACCAGCGCAGATCATGACCCCAGAGATGTTGCTGCCCCAGTGTTTCTTGCACTGCTCGTTGGACAGCAGGGGCAGGGCAGCCTGCTGGAGGTTGTTGGGAGTACTGGGAGCGTTGTAGCGGGTCAGACCCCAACCAGAGGTGACACAGGTCATGCCAGCGGCAAAGACATCAGAGGACTCGGCGAGGCAGACAGGGGACACATTGGTACCCATGCGGGCAGGAGTGGACAGCTTGATGAGGGAGATGTCGTTGTTGATGGTGCGAGGATTCCAGTTAGGGTGGGTGAACACCTTGGCAGGCTTCAGAACCTGGACGTCCTCATTGGAGCCGTAGCCCTTATTGTGCTCTCCAGCGACAACACGGTGGTAGGTCCTGACGTTGCAGTGAGCAGCAGTCACTACCCAGTTCTCATTGATCAGAGATCCTCCACAGAAGTGGAAGCCGTTGGATTGCTGCAGAGACACCTGCCAGGGCCAAGAGTGAGGCACAGCCTCCTCACCGTTGACGATGCGGGCATAGCCGCTCACCTGGGGAGGGATGGCAGGGGTGCCACAGCCGTAGGCGGTGCTGATGAAGGCAAGGCAGGAAACGATCCAGAGGAAGGCCATGGTGATGCCGGTGCTGATGGTGTCGAGGCCGTACTCATCGCAATACCATGAATATTCAAGCATACTGCTGATGTCGAAAATTCCAAGGTTTGTAATCGCTGCTGCAGTTTCATATTCCGGTCCGTCAACTGCAACTGTTTCTCCGGCAAGAGGACCGGTCTTCAAGGTGTGTTGTTCACATCCTTTGGTGCAGGAAAGTGTGCAGCCTGGAAAACATCCATCCGGATGTTTCTGATCAAAAACTTTTTCTTCGAATATAACGCCTGAAATATCTTTTTCACGATCATCTGCACCATACTGATAATTGTTTATCGGCAGAAGATGGTGATCATTCATCATGTCAAGGAGAACGGTTGTTCCCTGCTGTGCAAGGCGCATGGACTTTGGATCCACTTCCCGAATCACGGCACGGATCTTTTTTCCGGCCTTCCGAAGCCTTTCCCGGTCGGCAGGCTGGTTTGAGTTTCCCTTTGACATGTCATACTTGACAACGATACCCCAAAGCCCCTTGTCACGCATTACAGATCCCAGTCCTCCGCGGCCCGCCTGCTTTGCACGGCACCGTTTGCGTCTTACATCATAATAAATGCTGTTGATGCATCCAAAACTGGTGTTTGTCGCTCCGGTTCCTGTATTGATAAAGGCAATGTTGGATGGTTTTCCTTCGCCTTTCCACTCATCAATCAGTTTTTCCGCTTTAAAAAGGGAGTTTTTTGTTTCCGGGGCATCCAGAATACGGATGCTGCCCTGGTCTCCGTCAATAAAAATCAATATATCTTTGTCGCTTTTTCCGGTGATGGCGATGGCGTCAAATCCGGCTTGTTTTACGAGCGGGAAGAAATGTCCGCCGACATTGGAATCGCAGAAGGTGTTGGTAAGCGGTGAAATGGATCCGACAATGAATTTTCCAGTTCCCACAAATCCGTTTTCTCCGCAGAAAGGTCCGCCTGCCAGAGCCAGAACATTTTCAGGGCTGTTGTATTTTGTAGAGGCCGTGGTTCCTTCAAAAACCAGTTTCAGACAATAACCGCGTCCACCGATGAAATATTGTTTTGTTTCATCCGGTACATCGGATACGGAAATCTCTTTGCTTCCAAGGTTTATCGTAAGCAGCTTGCCGGTATACCCTTTTTTGACAGCCGTTCTTTTATAATTTATTGAATCTAATGCCATTTTTTCTCTCCCGATCATTTTTTCTGACAATTTGCCCAAGGTTGGATCTATACAATAAAAACCATCGTTAAGTCAACGGAAATACAACTTTTCCAATGGCCAAAGAAACTGAAATCAGCTGGAAAACATTTCAAATGAGAAGTTGTCCGCAAACGAAGCGCGGTTCATATCCGAAAAGGAATTGACAGACCGGTTCAGAGTAAAATATACCTTTTTGAGATAGCCAGGAGACAGGTAAAATTATGATCGAAAAACTTTTTAAAAGTCTTATCATCAGGATAGCAGCCGGGGCCATCATTCTTTTTATTATTATATTCGGATTTTTCCTGGTGGAAGAGAAACCGATGCAACCCTCGACCACGAGTACCGGAACACCGGTAGCCATGAAAATTCCAAAATCAAATCCAATGCTTGAGCCGTCCGTTAAAGCGATATCCGCAAAAACGCCATCTCCTGAAATTGTCCTTGAAACAACAATTGAAGAAAAAATTCCCGAACCGGATGAAACTTTATTGGACCCGGAAAATCCATTTGAATCGGAAGAGGAAGGCAAGGAAGAGTTGGTTTCTGTCGAAGATAAATCGGAAGAGGGAGACAAGGCAGAGCCGATCTCTGCCCGTGAAACACCGGCAGAGGAAGAGAAGTCGATATTTGTTCATGAAACAGATGAATTTTCCGGCATGGAAGCCGGGGGGGAGATTGCGGATGAAAAACCGGCAGAAGAAACAGGTTTAAGAATATCGGAAGATTTGGAAGTCAAAAAGCCTGCTGTAAAAAAACAGCCTGAGACAGAAACGGTGATCACCGAAAAGAAATCATCCTTTTCTGAACACAAAGGCAAAAGAAGCATTCGGGATATTTATCTGTCAAAATCAGGCTCAGAGCAAAAGCTGATTTTTCAGAGTGACAGCCCCATAATCAATTATAAATATTTTATCCTGAGCAATCCGCCAAGGCTTGTTGTTGATCTTCCGGGAGCTTGGAAAGAGCCTGATTTTCTTGAAAAAAAAGTTGACAGCAGCCTGATTTCCAGGATTCGTCTCTGGAACCATGGAGATAAGCTCAGAATTGTAAATGATTTGAAATCCGACAAAACCATTTTTCCGGTTTTTACCAAATCTTCAGAAGGGGTTGAGGTTGTTTTGAAAACCAGATGACGATGGCTTCATAAACCTATCCACGATCAGCCTGAAGCATGTTTTTTGCTATACCCGCTTCAGCTGAGTCCGGGTATTTTGTACATATCACCTCTATGAACTTTTTCCATTGATTGCCGCTGGTTTTTTTTTGGGAGGCATTTGCAAGTTTTAAAAGACCTGCGGGGATCCCGGGTTGATCCGGTTTTTTCTTTAAAAGCATGCTGAATATCTTTTCAGATACATTGGTATGCCCAAGCCCGGAAAAAGCAGCGCCAAGGCGGACATAAATTTCAGGGGTAAGCCTGGGTCGTTGGGTAAGGCCGGTATACTCTTTGTAAATTTCGTATGCTTTTTTGTGGTCTTCCCTGCTTAGGCTGAATTTTTGAAGCAAGCGCCCTGCAGAAAGATGAAATGACTGGTTTTCAGGATTTAATTTTTCAATATTAAAAAGATGCGTAAGAGCGTCTTTGTTTTCAGGATCTTTGACCAGCACTTCTTCAAGAAGTTTCCTCCCTTCTTCAAGATCAAGCTTGCCCATGCATTGAAGCGCCTGTTCAATCAGCGGAGAGATTTCATCTTCCGGTTCTTCTTTAAAAATATTATTATCGTGAAGTTTGAGGAATTTAAGATCAAGGTAACCGATCATTGCCCCACTTAAAAGTCCTCCTATATGGGCAACATATGCCACGTTGCTCTGCCCTCCAACAAAGAGCTGGAAAAACTCATTTCCTACCCAGATGGGGAAAAGCAGGATTGCGGGAAATCGGATATAGTTGAAATAAAAACCAAGAGAATAGAAAACCTTGATTCTTGTTCTTCCGTAAACGGTTGTGAAGGCACCCATAAAACCGGCGATGGCTCCCGAGGCTCCTACAAGCGGAACGGTGGTGTCCATATAGATCAACCAGAACAGAAGAGCCGAGAAAAGGCCTGTAAGAATATAAGCGGCAATGCAGAATATCCTGCCGCACCCCATCTCAAGCATGCATCCAACCAGCCATAGAAAAATCATATTGCCCAGAAGATGTCCAAAACCGCCATGAAGAAACATATAAGTAAATGCGGTCAAAATATTCAGGTATGCAGGTCTGAAACCATACTTTAAAAAGACGACATCAGACAGGAGGTTCTCATACTCGGCCCTCAGATTTTTCCATTTTTCATACCCTGGATCATGCCTTGTGATGATCTCTCCGGACCGGAGCCTTTTCTGAAACCCGGCATCCAAATCCATTTTTTTATAATAACGGACAAGGGTTTGTTCATCCGATTCACTTTTTTCCTCTCTATCTGTTATATTTTCCGATACATCCCGGTCGGCAATATAGGCCGACAGTTCAATTTCCGCCAGCCCGGATTTGAAATAATACTGCTGCGCCCTAAAGAAATTCATATTGTCGTTTCTTTGAAACACAAAAAAGATCAAGCAGTTGATCACAATGAAGGCGATCGTGACAACAGGTGGATTCTTCCAGCTTATCTTTCCGGTGATCGGGACGACCAGCATCGGTTGATCCTATTATTTTCTTTTTTCAAGGGGGATATAATCGATTTTTGTAGGGCCAGTATAGACCTGACGGGGACGACTCAGTCTCCAGTCCGGATCGTCAATGCTTTCCTTCCACTGGGAGATCCAGCCCGGGAGCCTCCCGATGGCGAACATGACAGGAAACATGGTGGTGGGGATACCCATGGCTCGAAGGACGATTCCGCTGTAAAAATCCACATTGGGATAAAGATTATGATCAACACAGTAATCATCTTTTAAAGCAGCCTCTTCCAGTTTTCGTGCAATATCAAGCAGCGGGTCGGCTTTCGTCAGGTTTGAAAGAACCACATCACACATTTTTTTCATAATTTTTGCTCTGGGATCATAGGTCTTATAGACGCGATGCCCGAAACCCATCAGCCGAAAGGGATCATTTCGATCCTTTGCCTTATTTATGGCCCAGTTAACATCTCCGCCGTTGGTCGTTATGTTTTCGAGCATATGGATGACGGCCTGGTTTGCTCCGCCATGCAGGGGGCCCCAAAGGGCAGCGATTCCTGCCGATATCGCAGCATAAATATTCACCTGACCGCTTCCTACGACCCGGACGGCAGCCGTGGAACAATTCTGTTCGTGATCTGCATGGAGGATCCAGAAGATATTTAAAGCTCTGACCAAATCTTCGTTTATTTCATAATGCCTTACAGGACTGTCGAACATCATATTTAAAAAATTTGCACAGTAGGTATAGTTTTGCCTTGGGTAAATAACCTTGTGGCCTCTAGATATTTTGTAGGACATGGCTGCCAGGGTTCTCACTTTTGAAAGCAGTCTTAAAAAGGTGGCACTGAGCGTCTCTTCTGTGGTCAGGAGTTCCGGATAAAAACTCCGAAGGGCATTCACCATGGCGGAAAGGATTCCCATGGGGTGTGATGCCCGGGGATAATTTTTAAAGAAATCCTGCATATCTTCGTGAACCATGGAATAGTCATTTAAATGAACACGTATCTGATTCAGTTCATGGCTGTTCGGCAGAGCACCGTTAATCAAAAGGTAAGCGGTTTCAACAAATGTCGATTTTTCTGCAAGTTGTTCAATCGGAATGCCGCGGTATCGCAAAATCCCTTTTTCGCCATCCATAAAGGTTATGGAGCTTTTACAGCTTCCCGTGCTTCCAAAGCCCGGATCATAGGTGATGCAGCCGGTTTCTTGTTTGAATTTTCTGATATCAACGGCTTTTTCACCTTCAGAACCGATAATCACCGGTAATTCATACGTTTTTCCATCAAGGATGATTTTTGCTGTTTCTTTCATAATGATTCCTTATTTCGTTAGATTATTGCTTAAAAAACAAAAATTGTTTGTTTTATAAGGGGAAAGAATAGAAACCAGAAAGCGGCCAAAGCGAGTGCCGGTCATCAGCCGCAGATTGTAACGAAATGAATATACATGATCCGTTATTACCGGTCAAGGAGGCATTAAAAAAACCAGCCTCCGTTTACAAATGCTTTTAATTTATGGTAGACAAAACCTGAACTTATTTCTGTTTATGGAAAATTGTTTTTGAGACGGGTGAGTCATGTCTTTTAAGCGGAATCTTCTGGAAAAACTAAAAATCAAAGAACTGACCCAAAAAGTGCTGACAACGGTCGGGCCTGTGGGAAGCCCGCTGAAGGTTGATAGAGAGGCAATGAGTCTGCTTCTCAATTCAGCACGCTATACAAAGAAAAGAGAGCGTGAGCTCGACCTGTATTGTAAAGAGACAGCTGCCGGGGAAAGCAGAATTCTTGTGCTGGATAATGATCTGAACATATATCACACAACCATGGATGATGTCATTTTAAGAAAAAATCCGACCGTAAAGGAGATGATAAGCATACGAAACGCGATCAAAATTTTGAACGACAAGGATGTGGTTGTCAGTAAAAAGACGGATTCTGTTCAGGCGGTTGAAAAAGAGGCCATTGATTTTCTGGACCTTACTTTTGAGCTTTCCGACCTCGAGGAAATTGAAAAAGACGGCATCGCAGACCTTGAAACGGGAAATACGGAAGGTGTAATGGAGAGCCTGGAGCTTTTTTCCGATCTGCTTGGCTATGAGGATGCGCCCAAAACATTCCGGCTTGGCGGATATAAGGTAAAAGGCCTGCTTATCACAAAAGAGGGCCGCTCTCCGGCGTATGGTCCGATTTTTATTTACAGCAGCCAGGAGAATGTTTTAATGTTTGTGGAGGATGTGATTGAGACCCATGACAAAGAGAAAATTGGTTTTTTAAGGCAGATTACAATGGGAAAGGAAAAAGCAGATCTTGAAGGTGCAGGTGTTTTTGAGTATCTGAAAAAAGCGATAATTGCTGTCAGTCCTGAGATGTAAAAAAAATATGATGACTTTACGGTAAAATGAAGCAGTTTGATTTGCATAAAAATCAAAGGAGTATATTATGAAACGATTTTTGACCTGTATTTTGATTGCTGTTTTTTTGACAATTCCGGCCGCATCATCCGCCCTCCCGGGAATCGATATTGAAGCGGCTGTTGGCGGCTGGCAGCAGACCCCCTCAGGTGATTTGTCCTATGATTCAGGTGTGCCCGGATTCGATGCCACCTCCCTTGACCTGGAAAACGATCTTGGTCTTGAGCAAGAGACACGGGTGACCGGAAGGCTGAAGATTGAAATTCCCATTGTCCCGAATATCTATGTTGTGGCTGCTCCCATGGAGTTTGAAGGCGTTGGTGAAAGCGTTTCATTTGGGGATACAACGTTTGAAGGCGCCTTTTCTTCGAAACTGATATTAAATCAGTATGATATCGGACTGTATTATGGGATTCCTTTTTTAAAAACCGCAACCCTGGGAAAGCTCAATGTCGACCTTGGTATCAATGTCAGGATTGTGGACATTACTGCTGAAATTTCCGGCCAGGCAACAGATCCAGCTAACCCATCTGACTTAATCTCTATAACCGAGTCCGAGGGCATCACGGCCCCGGTCCCCATGCTGTATCTTGCCGCACAGTTCAAACCGATCGATCGATTCGCCGTTGAAGTGGAAGCACGAGGGATGTCAAACGGGGATGAAAAAATTTACAGCCTTATAGGAAGGCTAAAGGTCAAGGTGTTGGGTCCTGCATTTGCTGCAGGCGGTTACAGGTATGATGTCATTGAGTTAGATGAAGAGGGTTTGATTGTTGATGCCACCTTCGGCGGTCCGTTTTTGGAGGCGGGAGTTCAGTTCTAATGGTTATCCGGCAGATTTGCGTGGGAAAGATGGCTGTTTTCTGTTATCTGGTAGGGGATGAAGAGACAAATAGTTGTGCCCTGATCGACCCGGCAGCTGAAACCGGAAAAATTTTGTCGCTGGTACAAAAGGAAGGATTTCAGATTTCCCATGTGATCAATACCCACGGACATTCCGACCATACTGCCGGAAATGCGGACATAATACATTCAACCGGTGCAAAGCTGTTGATTCACAGAGATGATTCCGGCCGTTTGAATAAGGTTCTTCACAGGGCATTTTCAAGAATTCTCGGCGGAAAAGGTTCGCCAGAAGCCGATATTCTGCTTCAGGAAGGGGATTTGATTCAAATCGGGAAAATCGCACTTCAGGTGATTCATACTCCCGGTCATACGGCTGGTTCCATTTGTCTTTATTCTGACGGCCATATTTTTACAGGGGATACGCTTTTTGTGGGTGCTGTCGGCCGCACGGATCTTCCAGGGGGATCAGTCAAACAACTGCTTGATTCCGTTCATAAAAAAATTTATTCTCTTCCGG
>JAQYVL010000145.1 GCA_030145525.1 Desulfobacterales bacterium | reverse complement strand
ATAAGGACCCTAAAACCAGACCGGGAAACAAACCAGCCAAAATAATATCCTTCGTTGCCATTGAGGTATCGGCTCCGGACTTCGTGATAACCGGATCAGGCCTTTTCCCCAACTCTTCGAGAGCTTCGTTTTCTTTTGATTCCTTGAATATGTTCTCAATAAACCTTGCACCCATCATGCTGAGTGTTATTGGCAAAATAATCTGAATGATCCACAGCGGGATCGGAAAAACACCTTCCCTGTCACCGTACCCGAACGACTCGGCCACATACAGATATGACAGCTTGGCCATATAAAAACAGAACCCTGCTGAAATTGCCTGGGAGAAGAATGTGGCGATTTTTCCTCCTTTTAGAGTCAGTACTTTGGAGGATATATCAATGGTGATGTGCTCCCGCCTCCTTGTCGCAATGCTTGCACCCATAAAACCCGACCAGATCATCAGAAACATTGCCAGCTTTGTCAGCCAGAACCATCCGAAATTGACCCATTCAAACCATCTGTCCACAGCCACGATCAGGACGGCAATGGTCATGACGATAAGTGCTATAACAATAATCACTTTTTCCAATTCATAGACGATTTTATCTAAATACTTATAAACCGATTTTATCACCGAAATCGAAAAGGTGACTGCCATGATGATCAGAAAAATTGTCTGGCTTAGAAAAAAGCGGACCATTCCCCCGACAGCGCCCACGACGCCTCCGATGGGTGAAAGAATATTGTTTACCAGCCATTTTAGAAGGTCTTCCATGTTAAGCTCCCCTCTCTTCATATAGAGAATCAATCGCTTCTTTGTACCGTTCCATTATAAATTTTCGTTTTACCTTCAGTGTGGGAGTAAGCTCTTCACCTACCTCAAAATCCCGGGGCATAATTGCAAATTTTTTAATTGTCAGATACGATGGAAGCTTGCTGTTAACGGATTTTACGGCATTTTCTATCAGGTTATATACTTCTTTCCTGGTAGACAGCTCTTTGACGTCCTCATATTCGATCCCGTTATCCTGCGCGAAATCTACAATTTCCTCTTCACTCAAGGCTATAAGGGCTGTCAGATATTTCCTTTTATCTCCGATTACAACGGCCTGGCTGACAAACATATCCCCTTTAAGCATGTTTTCAATATTCTGGGGGGCCACATTTTTTCCGCCTGAAGTTACGATGAGATCCTTCTTTCTGTCGGTTATTTTCAAATAACCGTCCGTGTCAAGCTCGCCGACATCTCCGGTATGAAACCACCCATCAACAATACTTTCCGCCGTAGCCTGAGTATTGTTTAAATATTCCTTGAAAACAATATCCCCTTTAAGAAGAATTTCACCATCACCCGCAATTTTGACCTGGAGCTTTTCAAACGGCTTTCCAACAGTGCCGAATCTGTAATGATCCTCCTGATTCATGCAGGCGCCGGCAGCATTTTCCGTAAGCCCGTATCCTTCAAGGATTAGAATCCCTGCCGCATGGAAAAACTCCGCCAGTTCCTTGGCAATTGGTGCGCCGCCTGAAATACAGAACCGGAGTTTTCCGCCAAATAGACGCCTGACCTTGTTGAAAACCAGCATCTCACTCATTTGATAAGGAATGGAAATCCAGGGAGGCACCCATTTGCCCTGCTGTCTGTAACTGCTCACCAGTCTTCCGAAATACACACTGAAAGCAAAGATCTGTTTCTTTAACCGCGATCCGCTTTCAACACCAGCAAGAATCTTCGTGTGTATTTTTTCGTATATTCTGGGAACGCTGAAAATATACGTTGGCCTGATTTCGGAAATATCCTGGAGCATTGTCTCAATGGACCCGGCAAAAGAAACGATCTGGCCTGCTGCAAGCTGTCCAAGCAAACCCGTCCTTGCAAAAATGTGCGCCAGAGGCAGGAACAGAAGGGTTTCATCTGAAGTGTCAATTTTCGAATGCTTCTTGAGGCCCTCCAGTTCCGCCAGAATGTTTTTATGCAGCAATACAACTCCCTTGGGCGGACCCGTGGTACCCGAAGTATAGCATATTGTTGCCGTATCACTCTTCGAAACAGCAGAGAGTCTCTTGGAAAAATCATCTGATTTTTCTTTTTCGATCTCTTTTCCCCGGGTAAGCATCTTGGGAAAGGATTCAAGGAAAGGATCATCATCCTTTACCTTTCCGTCAAACATAACGGCCTTTTCAAGGGTGGGCAAATTGCCGCGAACTTCATTTACTTTTGATAGCTGCTCTTTATCCTCCAGGAATACAAATTTGGCATCGGAATGGTTGAGGATATATTCCACCTCATCCGTCATGTTCGACTGGTAGACCGGCACGGTTACACAGCCGATGGACTGAATCGCCAGATCGCAGATCGCCCATTCCAGCCGGCTGTTTGAAATGATGGCCACCTTTTCTCCATGCTTCAACCCATCCTGGAGAAGCGCAGAACTTAAGCGGCGAACTCTTGACTTGTATTCTTCCCATGTCAGACTCACCCATTCAGATGTTGTATTATCCCTGTGGCGAACAGCGATATTTTCGGTGAGTTTCTCCGCGGTAAGGTCAAAAAGAGAACCAACGCTTTCTGCCGACGAAACATCCGCGGGTTCCGACGTTTCGGTTTCAAAGTTCATAAGTTTATTATCCTATTTTTTTTCCTTTTGAAGTGCGAATTCTTTCTTTGCGGCATAAACCTTCTCAAGAAGTTCCTTGCCCACGATGCTCTCAAATTCCTTATGCACAGGAAGGGTAAGCTTTCTGAAAGCGTTTTTTTCCTCTTCCGTGAGTTCGTAAACCTTTATCCCCTCATCCCTGAAATTCTGAAGCAGCGGTTCGGTCATTTCTCGAACCGCTTTTCTTCCCCAGGCCATTTCGGCCATCGGATCACCGATAACGATTTTTCTCATATCTTCCGGTAACGAGTCGATAAATTTTAACGAATAGATGATAATGGCAGGCTGATATATATGCTTTGATATTATATAGTGATCAACTCCCTCATACCAGCCGGTAGCCGATGCAAAAAGCGGAGTGTTGTCAAAGCCATCCACCATGCCGGTCTTCAATGCGCCCAGAACCTCGGGAACAGCTATAGATTCGGCCTGGACGCCTAATGCCTTCCACATTGCCAGGTGAACCCTTGATTCCTGGGATCTCATTTTCAGTTTCCTGAGATCATCCGGCGTGTGAACCTCCACCTTGCTTGCGGCAAAATTCCGCCAGCCGTTTTCGTGCCAAAAAGCCAGATAAAACCCTTTTTCTTTGAGGATTTTTTGAAAATCTTTAAACACCACCTTATCCAGGATATAATCCGATTCCTCAAGGCTGTCGAACAGGTAGGGAAGTTCTAAAAGCTGCAGCTGGGGGATTCCGATTCCTTCAGCCACAGCAGCAGTGCTTCCGCCAAAGCCCTGGATTCTTCCTCGCCGGAGGCTTC
>JAQYVL010000144.1 GCA_030145525.1 Desulfobacterales bacterium | reverse complement strand
GTTCATTCAGCATGAGGATATTGACGATACAGACGTCTTGAGCCTGCAGGCCGTTGTTGTCGGTTACGGTCAGCTGAAATCGTAAGGATTCACCATCCACGCCGGTATCCGGTGCAATAAAGGTCGGCTGATCCGATGTCGGGTCTGAAAGCGTGATCGGTGTTCCATAGGTCTGTACCCACTGATAGAATGCAATTCCATCATCCTCGTCAAAACTGCCTGAACCGTTTAATACAACGGTTTCCCATTCATTTGCCGACTGGTCGAAACCGGCATCAGCGCTCGGAGGAATGTTCACCCAGGATACATTGATGATGCAGGTGTCTGGTGTCTGAACGCCGCTGTAGTCTTCAACCGTCAGCTGGAAGACAAGTGTTTCACCATCAGGTGATACATCAGGTGCGGTGAAGGTTGTTTCCTCTTCATCAGGAGTTGAAAGTACAACAGGGGTTCCCTGGGTCTGGATCCAGGAGAATACCGCAATTCCATCATCCGGGTCACTTGAATTCAGACCGTTAAGGGTCACGATGCTTTTTCCGTCAACCAGTTGATCCGGACCTGCATTGGCGACCGGCGGCTGGTTGTCTGCCGTAAAATCCGCAGAGATTGTATGATTTTCGGTAATATTGATAAAGGTGTAGGTGGATACGGCCCCTACAGAAGAACCATCCGCCAGGAGATCTTCTATATGATAACCCGCATTCGGGGTAACCGTAAAGATCCGGCTGCTGCCGTGAACTGCAGAGACAGATCCGGAAGGTGACACGGCTCCGTTGGATCCTGCCGATGCCGTGATGGTATACATGTTTATTGCAAAGCCGGCAGTAATGGTATGATCAGCAGTGATATTGGTAAAGGTGTAGGATGACACCGCTCCGACAGAAGATCCGTCCACCAGGAGATCTTCTATATGATAACCCGTATTCGGGGTGACCGTAAAGATCCGGCTGCTGCCGTGAGCTGCAGAGACAGATCCTGAAGGTGATACAGCTCCGTTGGATCCTGCCGATGATGTAATCGTGTAAGAATTTACGGCAAAAATGGCTATAATGGAATGGTTTGCCGTAATGCTGTTAAAGGTGTAGGAGGATACGGCTCCCACAGAAGAACCATTCACCAGGACATTTGCTATATGATAACCCGCATCCGGAGTAACCGTAAAAGTTTTGCTGCTGCCGTAAGCTGCAGAGACAGATCCGGAAGGTGACACGGCTCCGTTCGATCCTGCCGATGCCGTGATTGTATATATGTTTATTGCAAAGTTTGCTGAAATGATATGATCAGCAGTGATATTGGTAAAGGTGTAGGATGACACTGCTCCGACAGAAGAACCATCCACCAGGACATTCGCTATATGGTATCCCGAATTCGGGGCAATCGTAAAGGTCCTGTTTTCACCGTGAACCGCACTGACAGATTCGGAAGGTGATACGGTTCCGTTCGATTCTGCTGATGCCGTGATTGTATAAGAGTTTACGGCAAAGCTTGCTGAAATTGTGTGATCAGCGGTAATATTGGTAAAGGCATAGGATGACACCGCCCCTGCGGAAGATCCGTCAACAACGATATCTTCTATATGATAACCGGTATCCGGAATGAACGTAAAGGTCTGGTCGGCTCCATGAGTAAGGGATACAAACCCGGCCGGAGAGACGCTTCCATTCTGTCCTGCTGATGATACGATGGTGTATGTTGTGATGGTAACTTCATCAGAATAATCGCTTTCCAGAGAAGGTGTCTCATTATCAAAGGCAGTGACCGCGAAGAAGTAGTCCCTGCTGCCCGTAAGCCCCGTAATGGTGTATTCGGGCTGATCCGGATCGGTCAGGTCCTCTATTGCAACGACAACAGGTGATGATCCCTGATCGGCAGCGGTACCGTCGTATGGAGCACCGGAATTGGTATCGTAATATATTTTATAGCCGGCAAGATCCGGTTCTGTATTGGGATCCCACTGCAGCGTAACTTCCGCAGAATAAGCAGAAGAGTAAAGCATAGAAAACGAAAGAATCAGAAATAGAAAAAGTTTTACCGGGGAAAAAACTGATTGCAGTAAAAATGTATTTTTAGTTTTCATGATGAGTGCCTCATAGATTTCTTTTTTCGCCTGGCGAAACCAGCAACCTTAATAAGAGGCACTACTTTCGTTCGGCAGCCCTGCAACCCTATCCTGAACTCTCAGGACTTAGGCCAATGGCTTTGCGTCTCATCCTTTTGGATGGTTTGCCTTTGTCGACGTCTTTATTTAGCAAGTGCTGTACCAACTGTTTTGGCGCAGCTTATTTAAGGGGATTCAACTCCGGGAAGGTGTCACTAACCCGTTAAAAAAAAAGATTATCCAATGGATGAAAAAAAGAGATTTTAAATGATTTTTTTAAGAATCAGGCCAATTTTTTGATAATGATATGCCATTTTAAAAGGCAACCGTATTAAATCATTTATATGTAACAGGTTATAGCAATATTATATTGATGAGGGTATTTAGCTGCCTGGGATTGTCCGAAAAGTGATTTTACACTCTTGATAGTATAAAATCATATAATTTAGTATGTTAGAGCCGTAAAATTTTTCGGATATTGAATTGTATTTGTTTATGGAGCGGCTTTCACAATGTTTCTTTTTGTGAGCGCTGGTGTATGAAAAAATATAATTAAGCAGCTTCTGTTTATACTCACGGGTTAGCGTTACTTTGGCTGATCCGGAAATCTTCGGCTGCATGAAATATCTGACCGGTTCTGTATTTTCTTGTATATCAGGTTTGACGGCTTCGTAAAAATTCCAATTTCTTTGTTGCGCTTCATCTTGTATACTTGCGGAATAGGTTAACTATGCCTCATTATACAAGATTCGCGCGCCTCGAACTTGAATTTTTTACTTTGCCGTCTGTTTTGCGACTTTTTACGAACTTATGAGGTTTGAAAAAAAAATAAAAATATGATCAAGTAACACACTGTATTCAATCTCGGGTGATGTACAAGCCGAAAATCTTTCTGCGTTCGATCTATATAGGTGAATGATGCAAAACTTGCGCTCTCGAATTGAGCATTCATTTGAGAAGCTGTCCCACTTCATATTTCGGAATAAATGGCTCGTTCTGATCGCCTCACTTAGTCTGGTCACCATTCTGGCAACCCAGATACCCCGCATAGTCGTTGATACCTCCACGGAGGCGTTCTTTTACAAAGACGACCCTGAAATGGTTGCATATGATCAGTTCAGGGAACAGTTTGGCCGGGATGAGATCGTGGTTGCAGCAATTCGAACACCGGAAGTTTTTACCGTGTCGTTTTTGAAGAAACTGAGGGTACTTCATAATGAATTGGAAAAAAATGTCCCGCATTTGAATGACATTACAAGCCTTGTGAATGTTACCGCTGTAAGAGGTGAAAAAGATGAATTGATTATTGAGGAATTAATGGAGAACTGGCCCGATGATAATCAAAAATTGACCGAATATATAGATTTTATCAAAGCATATGCTCAGCCTCATCGGCTGTACCGCGATTATCTTCTCTCTGAAGACGGCAAATATACTGCAATCATCCTGGAGGCGGATGCTTTTTCCGCGGAGCCGGATACTGATGATACAAAAGATTTCGACACAGATTTCGAAGAAGAGCCCGGCACTTCCGGTGATAATGAAATAGAGTCCGGGCAGATTTCGAACAGAAAGCTGAGCGATAAAGAAAAAGAGGCATTTGTTAAAAGCATACTGAATATTACCCGGAATCACAGCACTGAAGACTTTCCGATATTTACAGCCGGGTCTCCGCTACTCGCATTCTCAATACATCAAAGGATGCAGAAGGATGTGCCTCGCTTTATGGCAATTGCGGTTATTATAATTTTTCTGGTGCTGTTTATCCTTTTTCGTCGGATTTCCGGTGTTCTGCTTCCTTTGATTGTCGTGGCCTTCTCCATGGTTTCAACTTTGTCGCTTTTTGCGCTGTTTCAACGGCCATTTGCAGTCGTAACACAAATCATTCCTTCTTTTATTATTTCGGTCGGTGTCTGCGATTCGGTTCATTTGCTTGCGGTTTTTTATCGCCAATTTTCAAAAGGCGCCAGCAAAGAGGATGCCATGGCTTATGCCATGGGGCATTCCGGCCTGGCAATTCTGATGACTAGTTTGACAACAGCAGGAGGGTTGTTATCCTTTTCCGGAGCAAAAATCGCTCCCATTGCGGATCTCGGCATTTTTGCATCAGCAGGGGTCATTCTGGCGTTTCTGTATACCATTTTTCTGTTGCCTGCACTGTTGGCATTTTTTCCGATACGCCGAAAAGAAAAGACTCGAAACTATTCCAATATTTTTTTCGATCGTCTCTTGATGGGAATCGGAAATTTTGCCACAGGAAAACCTTGGCTTGTAATGATTGTTACTTTTTTTATTATCGGTATTTCAGCCTATGGGATTACGAAGCTGCGCTTTTCACACAACCCCCTTGCATGGTTTCCGGATGATGACCCTTTTCGAATCAGTACCACCGTCATTGATAAAGGCATGAAAGGAAGCATGACACTGGAGGCGATTGTGGACACAAAGAAAAAAAATTCCCTGTACCAGCCTGATATCATGAATAAACTGGATGAGTTTAACCGTGTTGCCGAAAGTATGACCGAGTCCGATCTTTTCATCGGCAAATCCATATCGGTAGTAGACACTCTGAAGCAGATCAATAAAGCCCTGCATGCCAATGATGATGAACATTACCTTGTCCCCCAGGACAGCGAGCTGATTGCCCAGGAATTTATTCTTTTTGAAAACGGAGGCACCGATGATCTGGAAAACCAGATTGACAGTCAGTACAGCAAAGCAAGAATCACCATTAAACTGCCATGGGTGGATGCCAATACATACACCAATATTCAGAAAAAAATCGTCGCCAAATTGGAAGAAACGTTTCAAGATATCGGAACGGTAACGATTACCGGCATGATTTCATTGTTAAGCCGTACCATTTACAATGTTATTGTTACCATGATGACCAGCTATATAATCGCTTTCGTAGTGATCACCATCATGATGATACTTCTTATCGGGAGCATAAAGTACGGACTGGTCAGCATGATTCCCAATCTGCTGCCGATAGTAATTGCCATGGGAGGCATGGGGTATGCGGGTATGAATCTAGATCTATCCAATATTCTTATCGGAAGCATTATCATTGGACTGGCAGTAGATGATACGGTTCACTTCTTTCACAATTTCAGAAGATACTCTATCAATACGGGAAATGTAAAATTTTCGGTGCAGGAAACCCTGCTTACCACCGGCAGGGCATTGCTGTTTACCAGCGTTGTTCTGGCGGCGGGGTTTTTTGTGTTTGTCGCTTCTGATATGAAAAATTTAGTTAACTTCGGAGTGATATCCGGTCTGGCCATCATTACCGCACTGCTGGCGGATATCATTCTGGCTCCGGCACTGATGATGATTATTGCACCGACAAATGAAATGGATTAGTATTGAGATAAATCCGTTCGGGCATAAAAAGCAATGCGGTTTTTTCATTTCGATTTTCACTGCGACCGTTTGCACCTGTAACACAGTCAAACAGGAAGGATAGCGATGCATGAGGCATTACAAAAAGCGGCACGGGCTATTGTGGATTTTAACTCTGATGCATGTATAGAGGCTGTCAATCAATGCCTGGACAGCGGAATTCCTGCATGGGAAGTCGTTAACGAGGGATTGAGTGTCGGCATGAAGGAGGTCGGTCAACTTTTTGAAAAAGGTGAGTATTTTCTTGCAGAGCTTGTCATGGCGGGAGATGTTATGAAAGATGTTATGAAAGTTCTGGAAGGTAAATTCGATAAAAGCCAAAAAGGACGGAAAGGAAAAGTCATTCTGGCAACGATCAAGGGTGATGTACATGATCTTGGAAAAAATATTGTTGGAATGATGCTTTCTGCTTCGGGATTTGATGTGATTGACCTTGGTACGGATGTAGATGCAGAAGTTATAGTAGATTCGGTTAAAAAGACCGGCGCCGGAGGTGTCGGTCTTACCATGCTTCTTACTACTGCGGTTGGAAGTATGAAAGAAGTCGCTGACGCACTTATCGAAGCCGGTCTTCGGGATAAAGTAAAAATTGCAATTGGCGGTGCAAGCACAAGCGAGAAACTGGCAAAAGATCTCGGTTTTGACGCCTATGGCGATAGTGCGGCAAAGGCGGCAAGCATTTTTGAAAAACTGCTTGAGATTTCATAGTGCGCAAAGTGAATGCACCTTAACAATGGAGCGGAAGCCATGGATAAATTTGAGCGGATGAATTGTGCTTTGGAGCACAGAGAACCGGACAGGGTTCCTACAATATCATGCATGGATGTACAGAATTATGTTTATGAGGCTCTCGGAGAGCAGGTTCCGAAAGACATTACCCAATATTTCGGTAATAGAATAGTAGCAAAGCTTGTAGATGTTGCAGCGCCTTTAATTAATAAATTCGGAGGACTGGAAAAAGACTTTTTGAATTTTTTTATTAAAAAAGTCGAAGCCGATGTTAAAATGGGCTTTGATTCTGTCTGGGATATGTATGCGGAAATATTCCGGTTGAAAGACTCAGGACGCATGTATGATATCTTTGGCAGGCTTTATCAGATTGTCTACGATGATGCCGGAAATCTACTGACACCTGCATATATGGGAGGCCTGTTTGAAACTCCGGATGACTGGAAATCCTGGAATAAAAAACAGTGGGAACAGCATCCTGAAAAAATGTTCAAGCACAATTTGGAAATCAATAAACGGTTCGGTAAAGATATTTATATTTTCGGTTCTCACCTCTATGGCCTGTTCGAACAGACCTGGCAGCCCTTTGGTTTTGAAAAATTTGTAAGGCTTATACGGAAAGAGAAAAGTTTTATAGAGGATGTGATTGAATACAATAAAAACTGGTATCTGAGATGTGTTGATGCCTCCGCCGATGCCGGTTTTCCGGCAATAATCTATTCGGATGACATGGCCTTTAAAAACGGGCCGATGCTGAACCCTAAAATGATGGACAGCCTTTTCGGGGCGGCATATAAAGAGATAACCGACCATGCACATAAAAAGGGCAGGAAAATAATTATACATACGGATGGCAATACAAGACTTCTTCTGGAATATTTCATTAAATGGGGTTTTGACGGTCATCATTCAATTGAACCGAATGCGGATAATGTGGATATCGGTGAGTTCAGAGATATTGCAGGGCATCGCCTTTCCTTTCTGGGGCATCTTGACATAACTCATATTCTGTCTTTTGGAACGAGAGAAGAAGTTTATGAACATGTTCAGGATGTTTCACGAAAAGCGGGGAAAGGCGGTGGGTTGATACTGGGTCCCTGCAATTCGCATTATGAAATCAAGGTGCAGAATCTGAGATGGATGATAGAGGCTTGCAAAGAAATGACATATCCCATTCAGTGACGCCGGTTTTAAGATTCCCGTTCGTTTCGATAGTTTCGTGGGAGAATAATAATGGTTGAAAAGAAATATGATGTAACCATAGTTGGGGCAGGTCCTGCCGGATGCAGTGCAGCCTTTTTTTTAGCAAAAAATGGATTCAAGGTGCTGCTTGCAGATAAAACAACATTTCCGAGAGACAAGATATGCGGGGATGGAATCAGTTCCGCAGCCCTAAATATACTGAAAGAAATGGAAGTGTTAAAAAAAATAGAATCGATAGATCATCATAAAATCGGTTATGTCAAGATATCTTCTCCAAATGGCCGGATGATGACCGGCCGATATCCCATTGTGAAGAATTTCAGAGACTATGGATATGTCGTCAAAAGAAAAGAGTTTGATTATGTTTTATTTGAGCATGTTAAAGCCTTGCCAAACGTGCATGTTCTGGAAAACTTCCGGGTTGAAAATCTGGTTTATAACAAGGATAAGGTTACAGGGGTGGCTGGATCACATGGTGAAGAGAAAATCGATGTTTTTAGCGATTATATCATTGGAGCGGATGGCGTGCATTCAAAAATAGCCAAAAAAATTGGACTTTTTAATGATAAAAATAAACATCGGGCATTTGCGGTACGGGGATATTTTGAAGATGTTCAGGATTTATCAGACGCGGTTGAAATCCATTATGACTCACAGGTAATGCCGGGCTACTGCTGGATATTCCCTACCGGTAAGACAAGCGCCAATGTAGGTGTCGGTGTTTTTAATCGTTTTAATGAAACCAAAGAAGCAAAAGAACTGTTTGATCTGTTTGTTCGTAATAATAAATATGCCAAAAAGAAGTTAAAAAATGCAAAAATGAAAGGCCCGTTAAAAGGCTTTCCATTAACGCTGGGGAGTTTCGGATCAAAGAGGAGCAGCGGCAATGTGTTATTGATAGGAGATGCAGCCAGTTTTATTGATCCACTAACCGGCGAGGGTATTTATTATGCTCTTTTGAGCGGAAAATTCGCTGCCGAAGCAATTAAGAAGGGAGAGCCGAATCGGCTTGCCGGTGAATACTATGAAAAGATGTGGGCGAAAAAATTTAAAAACAGGGAGTTCATGCCGGGTTATTTGCTGCAGACGCTGATGGGAAGCAGAATTGCCATAAATGCCGCCGTATTTATCGGTTCTGTCAGCAAAAAAAGAGCCACAAATATGGCAGGTGTTATCTCTCATGTTCTGCCGAAGTATAAGATGATATTTTAATCGCTCAATTTAGGAAACAGTAAAACCGGTCGGTCTGTCAAAAGAGGAGGATCTTCATGAAAGAAACGTATGATGCTATCATCGTGGGTGCAGGGCCTGCCGGATGCAGTGCGGCAACGTTCATTGCAGGGCTTGGGTATGATGTTTTACTGGTGGACAGGGCGAAATTCCCCAGAGACAAGGTATGCGGCGATGGAATAAGTGCCACGTCTATTGCGGTTCTTGACAGAATGGGAGTTTTAAAAAGAATTGAAGATACAAATCCGCAGATATATGACGGTGTGACCGTTTCAGCTCCAAACAGCTGTATCATGATGGGAAAAAATCCTCCTGTTGATGGATTAACGGATTATGGCTATGTCATCCCGCGAAAGGAGTTCGATAATACGCTGTTGGATTTTGTCCGCGAAATACCGAATGTAGAAGTTAGGGAAAGGTTTCATGTAAAAGATCTTGTCCGGGAAGGCGGTAAAATATGCGGGATAACAGGTGAAGAAGAGAAGTACAGGGGTAGAATTATCATTGGCGCCGACGGAGCCCATTCAGTCGTCGCCAGGAAATTGTCACTTCTGAATACTGACCCCAGGCATAAAGCTTTTGCTATGAGAGCCTATTTTGAAAATGTGGAAGGACTCACCAATTCTATTGAAATTCACTATGAAAAATCGATTTTACCCGGATATGCCTGGATTTTTCCAACCGGTAAAACAACAGCGAATGTAGGAATCGGAGTCGGAACCCGATTTATGGAGGCCAAAGGGATTAAAAATCTCTTCAATATATTTCTTGAAAGAAATTGTTTTGCACGGGAAAAACTCGGAAACGCCAATATGATAGAAAATACACTTAAAGGTTGGCCTATACCGTTTGGCTCCCTGCCGTCTAAAAGGAGCAGGGGAAATGTACTGCTGATAGGTGATGCTGCAAGCTTTGTCGATACACTGACCGGTGAGGGAATCTATTATGCCCTGAGGAGCGGAGAATATGCTGCCAGGGCTGTTTCCGAGGTTCTGAAAAACCCCGGTAAAGAAGAGAGGGCAGGCGGTATTTATGAGAAACTCTGGAAAAAGGAGTTTAAGTGGAAAGAATTTTTCCAGGGATACATGCTGCAGCCTGTCATGAGCAATAAATATTTTGTTAATTTCGCAATAAAAAATGCCGGCAGGAAACAGAAAAATGCGGATATTCTGGCTGGTGTTATCGCACATAAACTGCCGAAATCAAAATTGCTGTATAATTTTTAAACCGGTGGAGTTTCACAGGTGGTATCACATGAATACAGAGATCAGAACGGAGATGGTTGAAACAGACGGCCTGAGTTTTGAAGTCGATATGTGCGGTGCCGGTGAAAAGTTCGCCATCTGTCTGCACGGTTTTCCGGAACATTCATTCTCCTGGCGTTATCAAATGCCTCTTCTTTCCCGGCTGGGCTATACTGTCTGGGCACCGAACCTGCGCGGATATGGGAATTCAAGCCGTCCTGAAAAAGTGAAGGATTATTCAATTGACCACCTTGTTTCGGATGTCGCCGCTCTGATTGATGCATCCGGAGCCGAGTCGACGCTTCTCGTCGGTCATGACTGGGGCGGCGTTATAGCATGGAGTTTTGCGATTCAGGCCATACGTCCGATCGAACGTTTAATTGTAATGAATATCCCCCATCCATCTCTATTCCTGAAGGGCCTGATAAGATGGCCCCAGCTTTTTAGATCCTGGTACATTTTTTTCTTTCAAATTCCAAAGATTCCCGAACTATTACTTGGTTTATGGGGAGCCAGGCCGGTTGGCGATGTTTTTTATAAAACGGCGGTTGATAAAAGCCGTTTTCCTGAATCAGTACTGGAAGTGTATCGTGAAAATGCCCGCCGGCCAGGTGCGTTAACCGCCATGATTAACTATTACAGGGCTCTCTTTCGGGAAAAACAGATTTCTAAAAAACGCCGGTTGCTGGAGACGATATTGGAGGTTCCAACACTGATGATCTGGGGTGAAAAAGATTCCGCGCTCGGAAAAGAGCTGACCTATGGCACCGAAAAGCTGGTGACCGATTTTACAATCAGATATTTGCCGAATGCCTCCCACTGGGTTCAGCAGGAAGCTCCGGAACTCGTAAATGCAATGATAGTGGCCTGGATTACCGGGAAGGAGGTCCCGGAAGCCGGATTACGAAATATTTAGCCCTTACTTTCTGACAATTAGCGTGTTTGTAATTAAAACGTTCCGTTTCACTATCTCCAAAGCCGATGAATCTCGTTCGCTGGCTTACGGAGGTTGATCGTTTCTAAACTTGCTTTGCTGGAATCAGAATATCAAACCACCTCCAGGCAGGAGAATAATATGACGCGAAAAATTGCAATAGAAGTTAATGAAAACAAAAAATCGATTTATCGCTTAACTTCTCACAGAAGAACCATTACCGAAACAGACATCGTAAATTTTGTGAATCTTGTCGGTCTTCATGAACCGCCATTTATTGATATGGAATGGGTAAAAAATGAGCTGCCGGAAACTCACAACAGGAGATTCGCGCCGGCGCCCTTTTTAATTTCCTTGGGAATGGGGCTCGTCGCCACTTCCATTATGGAAGTTGTAGAGGCCATCACAAAAAAGGAAAACCTGGGACCTTTCCACGGAATGGTCGGGGTTGAAGCGAAGGTAAAAAACCCAGCCTATCCCGGTGACACTCTGAAAGTGGATCTTGAGGCCTGCGTCGATCGAAAGACAAAAAGAGGGCAGACCCTAGTAGACTTGAAACATGTTCTGAAAAATCAAAGAAACGAAGTCGTCGTGGTATTTACGGAAAAAGTTATCTTCGAGCCGCGGAATTGAAAAATAAAAATAACAGCGCAACAAGTAGATGAAACAGAAAAGGAAAACTGGAAAGAGGTCTGCAAGGACCCGGATGACCTCCAAAGGGCGAATACCGGGAATAACAACTTCTATAGAAAGTGGTTTGAGCTTTGATAAGAATAGGAATTTAACGTGCAGATATTTAAAAAAAACAAGGCTACTTTCAAATTGCAACAATAAATAAAAATACTTATAGAAGTCGTCATAAATATGTTCCGATTTAACTGAGATCAAATAGCCTCATCGTTCGTTGATCACGGCACGAAACGGAACACCGCTTTGACACCAGTTTTGAAATATGGCATAGAACGGATGAATTCAAAACAGCAGTATCGGCATAAAACCCATAAGGATTTCAGGAGGAGGAGAAAAGTATGAAAGTCAATATTGGAGAATTGCTGACGAAAAGAGCGCTCATAACACCGGACAGGGAAGGGTTGGTATGCGAGGATATTCGTGTGACTTTTCTTGAGATGAACGAACGTGCGAATCGGCTGGCCAAT
>JAQYVL010000143.1 GCA_030145525.1 Desulfobacterales bacterium | reverse complement strand
TTCGTTATTTTCTCAGTGAAAAACAAAAATCGCAACAATTTGCCCCCTCCATTATGGTTTGTGTGCGGGTAAGAATTATATCCGGATTGAATCCCTCAATCAGCGCATAATCCCTGCCGCATGAGAGCAGGTAACCAAATTCAGGCATTCCGTTTTTTTTATACATTTCAGCATATCGGCATCGGGTGACGTTCATGGAAATTTTTTCGCTGTCTGCTTCCACAAGTTCAAATTCGAGTGCGCCTCCCTGGGCAAAGAGAGGCAGCCCCTTTTCCAGATCACTCAATTCGTTTCCCCCCGTAAATGCTGCAAGCATTTTTCCGCTTTCCACGGCAAGATCCTTGATAACTTTTTTGATAACCGCTTCGGTTTTTGCTTTTCCGAATTCTTCGCCAAACGCCTTGATCATGGGTCCTGCAATAAGGGATTCAATTTCACGCCTTACAAGCATGTTTACACTGTTTATGTCTTCAGTCATTTCAGTACCTCCGATCAAATCAAAAGGATCTTATTCTGTCGACTCCGAGTGTCTCTTTTTTACGAGACCATCAACTTTATTGTCAAGGAACAATTTTTTTAATATGGTTTGACGGATCGGTTTGTTTTGTTGTATTGGTTAGACCAATATCAGAAATAAGACAAACTATAGATGTTTCACTGACGTCTTTAAAGCTTAAAAGCATGTGCCGCACCCGGAAACCGGGAGCTGGTATATTGAAAGTTCACGTTTAAAAAGCAGATAACTATAGTTCAAAGGAGGCCTTAAATGGGCAAATTCAACAGATCGAAGTGGAGTCTGATTTTTCTTATCCTTATGCTGATTTTACTGACAGGATGCGCGCAGTGGCGGGCCAGAAAAATGATCGCGGGAATGAAGCCGCTGATGGAGGGTGGGAAAATCGCGGTGAATAAAAATTCCGACTACCAGCTTGTCAGAGATGCGATGCCGACTTTCCTTGTCCAACAGGATGGTTTTATTGAGGTGTCGCCGGATAATGATGACCTCCTGTTGCGGGCTTCCGAAGCAAACAGCGGGTATTCTTTTCTGTTTGTCATGGATACGGACAAACCCCGTGCGGCAAAGTTTTTTAAAAAAGGAAGAGACTATGCTTTACGAGTTTTAAAAAGGAATGAAGCCTTTAACGATGCCTTTGACAAGCCAATCGAAGAATTTACAAAATCATTGGATACGTTTGAAAAGGAAGATGTTCGGGCCCTTTTTTTCGCAGCAAACGGCTGGCTTTCATGGATCGGCCTTACCCACGCAAGAGACGCGACGGTCCTCGCAGATCTTCCTAAAGTCGAGGCGTTGATGGATAAGGTTGTCGAACTTGACGATACGTTTAACTACGGCGGTATTCATTTAATGCTCGGAGCTTATAACGCTTCAAAACCGGTTATGTTCGGAGGAAAACCAGAGGAAGCAAAATATCATTTTGAACAGGCAATGGAGCTTAACGATTCGAAATATCTTCCCTGTCAGTATCTGTATGCGAAGTATTATGCGGTACAGGTCCAGGACAAGGAGCTTTTTGTTAAATTGCTTGAAGAGGTAGTTAACGCGCCTGAAGATCTTATGCCTGAAAAGAATTTTGCCAATGAGGCTACCCGGATGAAGGCAAAAATTCTGCTTGAACAGGCTGACGATCTATTCTAATTTTGTTCAGGTTTAATTTTATTCAGGTCTATTTAGATAGTAAGAAAATTTTTAACCGAAATTTTTATCGGCCGTCCGAATCCGGGCGGCCGACGGTTTTCCCTTTCAATCTTATTTCAATACAATAATATCTTCCTCGAACAGGGTAAGCTGGTTCAGGCCGTCATCCCCTACAACGTGTGTATTTTCAATTCCAACAACGCCTTTCCCGGGAAAAATCAGTTTTGGCTCCAGGGCAATAACCATATTGTTTTCAAGTATAAGATCTTGATTTTTTGCAAGAAATGGAAATTCGTCGAGCTCAAGACCGACACCATGGCCGACAAACTGAATTCGGCTGCTGCCGAAACCCATAAAATGATCCGCAAATCCGAACTCATTCGTTTTTTCAAGGGCGATTTCATAAAGTTCGCCGGCCCTGATTCCCGGTTTTGCCTTCCTCTTAATCAGCTCTTGAACGCTGAGCATTGCCTTATGAGCGAAGATAAGTTCATCGGGCAGATCTCCAAGGGAGAAAATTCTTGCATGGTCGGCAAGATAACCATTGAATGCAAAAACATAATCAACCAGAACCGGCTCATGACGCCTGACAGGCCTTTGCCCCGGTCCCTGGGCAATTGCAGGATTTATAGCGGTGCCGCCTGTGGGAGATGACAGATAGCTGGGTACAGCCGCCGAGTCACCTGCCATCAGGTGGCCGTAAAACAGCTCGCCTCCCCACATTCTCATTCTGATAACTCCCTGATGACCCAGCTTTCGTGCCATTGCTTCAATTTTCCCCGCCAGCTCAATTTCCGGAACACCTTCAAAAATAAATTCCTTAACGCTTTCCGCGACGCTATCTGCAAGCTGTGATGCTTTTTGTATAATTTTGATTTCATAATTCGACTTTACTGCGCGAATCAAGCGGATAATCCCGGAGATATCTGATATTTTGGAGCCGGAAAAAAATTTTTGGAATTTAAAGTATCGGCTGACCGGAAGGACATCCATCTCCAGTCCCAACGTGTGCGGAAGATCAATTTCTTGTTTTCGCAGGGATTCAGGAATCTGGTCCGGACTTTCGATGGATACAATTCCGGTAATAGCGGACTCCGCCATTGCACGATCCAGATCTTTTTGTACCATAAGAAGCGGATCACCATGGGCAGGAATATAAAAATATGACTGCTGAACCGTGCCTGAAAAATAGTACAGGTCTGTGTTTTGAAGGATAAGGGCACCGTCAATGTCATTGTCTGCAAGGCGAGACTGCAGATTTTTTATGCGGCTCTCAAGTTCTGATTTCGGGACATTGTGCTTAGTATCAAACATATGGTTTTCCTGGTTTTCTCTAATTTCGGTAGAATAGATCTCTTGCATGCTGTTTGCTCTTGTACTATATGGCCGCGGTTTTATCAATGAAGAGTATCATTGCAAAATGATCGTTCGCTCTCTCACTCAGATATTAAGAGCGGTTTTGATTGCCTTGCTTTCCAGCCTGTTTCATGGTAAGTAAACTGCGAATTAAACTCAATATCCCTGATAATCAGCGATTGATCATTCCCAATGGAAACATTTAATTCCGGCCCAATGGAAACATTTGATTCCGGACAAAAATTGCAGGTTTTCAAACTATCTCTAATGTGCTTCCGGTGTCAGGTCTTTTATATAAAATTCTGGAGCAAATCCATATATGAATAAAAATATCAGACGGGTTTTGTTATACACGGTTATCGTCGCGTTTTTTTTGATGATTTGTATCTGGATATTTACCGGCCGTATTACAAAGCACTATCTTACAGAGTGGTTGATCAAACAGGGCGCTGAAACAGCTGCCATTGAATCAATTACGATCAATCCCTTTACCCTGTCAATTGAGCTGCTGGATCTTAAAATTCAGAAAAGCGGACATCCTTTGACAGGACTGAAAAAGGCATACGTTAATTTTTCTATATTCGGATTGTTCAGAAAGGAACTTCGCATATCAAAAGCAGACATCCAGGGGGTCAGCCTGGATTTCCATCAAAAAAAGGATGGTGTTGAAATCGGAGGTTTTCCGATTACCGCCGCTCCCGGGAAAAACTCTGAGAAGCAGGAAGAGAAACAGGATTCGTCTGAATGGAAAGTTAGAGTGATTCTCGGATCAATTTCAGACAGCATCATCAGAACCATCACACCGGAATTGGACAGCCGCTTTGTCATAGAAAATTTTTTTATATGGGATACCCTGTTATCGCAAAATATTTTTGATGGCGCGTTCAAATTTTTGGGGGGGATAAATGACTCTTATGTAAAGCTTGATTCGACGTTTAAAATTTATGACAGGGATGGAACAGCATCATGCAAGGCCTCGTTTAAAAACCTGGAGCTTGGTGATTTTCAGAAGTTTCTTCCCGACTCTGTGTCGGTCCTTACCGGAAAGCTGTCGATTACATCAAAGATCACAGCGGATATTAACCATGATAGAATCGAATTGTCACAGAAAGGGAAAGGTAGTCTCGCTTCACTGAAAGTCGAATCAGAACCTTTTATGGCTGCCAGCGATACTTCGGAATTTCAGACAAATGTGCTGATAATCCTGGAAGAAGACAAGTTCAGTTCGGCAAGGGTAAATTCTTCATTTGCAAGTGAAGGATTTCAGCTGCAGGATCAGGTGTCAGACTTCACACTTGTAAAATGGAAGGAAGCCAGAGCTGAAAAGATTGAGATTTTATTTAAAGAGCACCTTAATCTCCGCATTGCATCAATTGAAACCGAAGGGCTTGTAGTTTCATCTCCGCCACTAAAAACAGAAGAAATTCCTCCCCTTTTGCTGGCAGAAAATTTGTCTGTTAACAATCTTTCCGTTCAGGATATGGATACAAAGGTCGGGAGTATAACAATCGCGGATATGGAATGCAGTGTTCGTATGGACAGAGAGAAAAAAATAGTGAACCGTCCTGAAATATCAAAAGATCAAAGTTCAGAGGGTCAGGA
>JAQYVL010000142.1 GCA_030145525.1 Desulfobacterales bacterium | reverse complement strand
TGTAGAGTATTTCGAGCGTCTGCCGGTTAAATCGTTTCCTCTTGCAGACTTCACAGGGAACAAATACATCTGCCAGAAAATGCATTTCAACCCGGTTGTAGCCGTCTCCGCTGCAGAATTCACAGCGTCCGCCTTTGACATTGAACGAGAATCGTCCCTTTTTATACCCCCTGACCCTGGATTCGGGGAGAAGGGCGAAGAGTTCCCGTATATGATCGAACACTTTTGTGTAGGTGGCCGGGTTGCTTCTGGGCGTTCTTCCGATCGCCTTCTGGTCTATGTTGATGACCTTGTCAATATTGGACAACCCCTTTATACTTTTATGCTTTCCTGTCGTAAGTGTCGATGCGTGCAGCTTCCGGGCAAGTGCCGGATAAAGGATCTGGTTAATCAGTGTCGATTTGCCCGCTCCGGATACGCCCGTTATGGATACCAGAAGGCCGACGGGGATTCTTACGGTTATGTCAGTCAGATTGTTTTCGGAGGCCTTTTGTATTGAAATCCATTTGTTTCCGGAGGCTTTCGGAGTTTTCCGTTTGCCCGGAACCTCTGTTTTTTCTTTTCCGCTCAGGTATTTCCCCGTAATGGATCCTGCCGACTTCATAATCTGCCGTGGTGTACCGGCCGCAACAATCCGGCCTCCAAGATGGCCGGCTCCGGGGCCGATATCGAGAACCCAGTCAGCAGACTCGATTGTTTCCCTGTCATGTTCTACGACAATCAATGTGTTTCCAATATCCCTTAAATGGCAGAGGGTTTTGAGAAGTTTGATGTTATCCTTTTGATGAAGCCCGATGGAAGGCTCATCCAGGATATAAAGAACCCCTGTAAGCTCTGAGCCTACCTGGGATGCCAGACGGATGCGCTGGGATTCGCCGCCGGACAGAGTGGGGCCCTTTCTGTCGAGAGAGAGATAGTTAAGGCCAACATTTATAAGGAATCCAAGCCTGCCGGATATTTCCTTTAAAAGTTCACCGGCTATCATCTTCCGGTTTCCGGTTAGTGTAAGAGATTTGAAAAAGTCGCGGGCATTTTTTATGGTCATGGCTGTTATGTCAATTATTGAATGGTTTTCAATTTTGACATGCAGCGCTTCTGTTTTCAGACGGCTTCCGTTACATAAGGAGCAAACGGTTTCAGTAAGGAATTTGGAATACCAGGATTTTGCACTTTCAGAACTGGTCTGCATGTATCTTCTCATCATGCTGTTTAAAAGACCTTCAAAATTAGTTGTAACTTCTCCCTTAATTTTTGATGAATTCCAGTTGACGGTAATTTCTTCTCCCTGTGATCCAAAAAGGCAGATATCCCTATGTCTTTTCGGGAGCTTTTTCCAGGGAATATCAAAATCAATGCCCCATTTTTTTCCAACTGCCTTGAGCTGCTGAAATCCCCACCCGCCGCTTTTAAGGGAATTCTCCTTTGTGAAATAGTTCCGCCAGGGTATAACCGCTCCTTCCCGTATAGTTAGTTTCCCATCCGGTATAATTTTATTTTCATCCATGGAGAGAACTGTTCCGATTCCATTACAGGAAGGGCACATTCCCCTTGGAGAATTAAATGAGAAAAGAGAAGGAGCCAGCTCCGGAAATGCGATTCCGCAACAGGTTCTGGCCTCGCTCATTTTTATGTCTTCCCGGTTCATGATATGCACAACGAGCTGGCCGTTTCCAATCTTCAGGGCCGTTTCCACCGAGTCTGTCAGGCGTTTTTGAAAAGCAGTCCCCTTTTTGATAATGAGACGGTCCACAATTACTTCGATATTGTGCTTTTTATGCTTTGAAAGAGACTGAACATCGGAAAGATTGTGTACAACTCCGTCTATCCTTACCCGCGCAAAACCGTCACTTTTCAATTTTTCAAATAGTTCGCGATGCTCTCCTTTCCGGTTTTCAATGATCGGAGCAAGAAGGATAATTCGGGTTGACTGGGGTATCGTGATTATCTGGTCGACCATGCTTGAAGCATCTCCCCGGCCGACTTTTTTCCCGCATTTATGGCAGTACTGGATACCAGCCCGCGCAAAAAGAACCCTTAGATAGTCATAGATTTCAGTTATGGTTCCGACAGTTGATCGCGGGTTTTTGGATGCGGATTTCTGTTCAATGGATATGGTTGGTGAAAGCCCCCTGATGGTATCGTATTTCGGCTTTTCCATTTGGCCGATAAATTGTCTTGCATAGGCGGACAGAGATTCAACATAGCGGCGCTGACCTTCAGCGAAGATGGTGTCAAATGCAAGGCTTGACTTGCCTGATCCGGATACGCCTGTAAAAACAATGAGCTTTTTTTTCGGAAGTTCAACGTGGATGTTTTTAAGGTTATGCTCCCTTGCCCCTTTGATTATGATATGATCAAGCTCTTTATTTTTTCCTGAAGCGGAGATTTTAGGTCGCACGGACTTCTTTTTTTTCATGTTAATTATTGCAGGGTCCTTATTCTATTGTTCTGGATTCTATTGTCCCGGGTTATGTGTTTCGGGTTGTCTTTTTAGAATTCCGGTTCTTCTGAGGACGGTTTGATCGATATTTTTTTGAACCGGATTTAAAGGATTTTCTGCCGCTTTTAAAATCATATGGCTTCTGTCGTGTTTTCATATCGGGGAGATATCCTTTTTTCGATGGAGGATATTTTTTATTTGAAGGGGGAGGCAAGGGGGATAGAAGTTTTTTTTCGGGATATTCGCATTCGATTTTGTGGCCGAGCATTTCTTCAATTGAAGGAATATAAAATGAGTCATCTTCGCTTGCAAAGTTGACCGCGGTTCCGGTTGCTCCCGCCCTGCCTGTCCGGCCTATTCGATGAACATAGTCCTCCGGATCCTGAGGGAGGTTATAATTAATTACGTGGCTTATCCCATCTACATGGATGCCTCGTGCTGCAACATCGGTTGCCACTAGAATGCGAGTTCTGCCTTTTTTAAAGCTGTCAAGAGCATGCAGGCGTTTGATCTGTGAAACTTCTCCGGACAACAAATCAGCATTTATATCGTATTGCCGAAGCTTGTATTCAAGATTTCTGGTTTCCTCTCGCGTATTTGAAAAAACAAGAACCCGTTCAAGATTTTGCTGTATTATCAAATTGTAGAGCAGCGTAAACTTTTTTTCAGAAGTGATGATATATGTAATCTGGTTTACGGAATCAGACTCTATCTGGCCGGGTTCTATTTCAACATTATAGGGCTCTTTGGTCCATTGTGACGCAAGATTAATAACTTCCGGAGTCAGTGTCGCGCTGAAAAACATTGTTTGTCGAAGATTTTTTTGAGGCGTGCTGTAAACTATTGTTCGAATATCCGGGATGAATCCCATGTCAAGCATTCTGTCGGCCTCATCAATTACCAGTATTTCGACTTTACTGAGATCCACGATGCCCTGTCTTTTAAAATCAAGCAGCCTGCCCGGTGTTGCGACAATGATATCGAGTATTCTTCTCTGAAGCTGTTTTTTTTGTTTTTCGTACTCCATTCCGCCAAAGACAGATATAGTTTGGCTTTTAGTATATCGACCTATCTTTTGCGCATCTTTTTGGATTTGAAGAGCAAGCTCTCTCGTTGGCGCAAGAATAAGGACTCTGGGCGCGCCTGGATTCCGTTTTCCTTTTAAAGGATTTCGCATCAGCCTCGTATAAATGCTGATTAGAAATGCAGCGCTCTTTCCTGTTCCTGTCTGTGCCCGTCCTGTAACATCTGAGCCTTCAAGGGCTTTTGGCAGAATTTCAGCCTGAATGGGTGTGCAGTATTCAAATTTACAGTCATAAATCCCGTGCATTATTTTTCCAGGCAGCCTGAGATCGTGAAAACGTGTTTTTTCATGGTGTTTTGAAACGGTAAACCGCGAAAGATCCCATCCGGCTTTATCCGTTGTTTTTTTTAGTTGCGGCGAGCCTTTAAAACTTGAAACAGGAATTTCAGGCGGATCGGATTTTTTCTGTTTTTCCGGTTGGGGTGGATTTTCTGTAAAAAACGAACGGAGTTTACGAACGATAAGCTTTATCAAGATGATTTCCTGCTGTATGTGTTGAGATTTTTCCGGTTTAACCGGAGATCAGTATTAATATAAAAAAAAACCTTTTTGCGTATGGGCACGAATTAAAAAATATAAAGCATACCATGTTTCAAGAAGTAAATCCATGAAGATTCATGATTGTTTTTTCCGTCTGTCTGAATGAAGATAACTCACGGGCTTGATTTTTTTTTCAGATGGATGGTATTCTGAGTTTATATGAAATTGATCGTTTCTAACTTTCTTCAAGTGATAAGGACTTAAAAATGTCTGAAATTCAATTCTGCCAGAAATGCAGTGCAAAACTGATTGAGAAAAATATTGAAGAGAAACAGCGGCTTTCATGCTCTTCCGAAAAATGTGATTATATATTCTGGGATTCGCCCGTGCCGGTTGTTGCCGCTCTTGTGGAAAATAATAAAAAAATTATTCTGGCTCGAAATAAAACATGGCCTGAAAATATGTTCGGACTTATTACCGGATTTCTTGAAAAGGATGAAGATCCTGAAAAAGGTGTTTTACGGGAGGTGAGGGAGGAACTTGGACTTTCCGGAGAAATAACCGAATTAATAGGGATTTATAAATTTCCGATGATGAACCAGCTCATTATCGCTTATCACGTGTTGACGGTAGGCGTGATAAAAATGGGTGAGGAACTGGCGGAGATAAAGCCGGTTGAGCCTGAAAGACTCAAACCATGGAATTTTGGTACCGGGCTGGCCGTGCGTGACTGGATGATGTCACATGGTTTCATAAAAGCGTAAAAATTTTTGTGTATGAAAAGAAAATAAGCTATAATATATTGTTTTATATCAATTTTCATCAACAACGGGTTTAATGACCGAATCATCAATTCCCATTTTGAATTTTATACCAATCCCCTTTGCGGTCGTCCTTACAACTTCACCAATAATTTTTATAGATGAATTGCTTCCACTCTGAGGAGGTATGGTCATGGTTATATCTTCTCCGATCGGTACAGGCTTTTTGGTCCGAATGAACACCCCCCACGCGCTGATATCCTGAATATATTCAATGCTTGAAAAGTTCTGTGTTGCGTAGGCCACCGCAGTGCTGCACGACTCTCTACTGGATTTTCTTCTTTCTTTTTCAGGTCTGCTTTTTCCTTTATTTCTCATTGCAATTACCTTTGAGGGATATCAAGGATGAAGAACTCGGTTTCAAAAAATCAGATAGGATTTGAGAATGTCTGAAAAAGAGGAATCCTGTAAATACTGTTAAAATGTGGAAGCGTGAATTATTTCCTAAACCATTTAATTCTGAAAAAAACCGAAATTCGCAAAACGATTCTGACATCAAGCTTTGAACAGTATATTATATGAGCCTGTTTATGTCAATCAAAGAAAAGGCATCAAAGAAAAGGCTTCATAACCTTTTGATCTGTATTTTGGTTTGGTTGTGTGACGAGGGATGCAGTGCAACGCCGAAATCGGACTTTTTACCAAGCCATCATTATTTGTCTTGGATTGATTTAAGGGGTCTTAAAGGCACTCTCTTTTCTTTGTCTTTATGTTCTCTTTCATCTTTGATTTTGAGGCCTTCCATTAAAATTGTCATCAGAGGCGGTTTAATTTCTTTTTTCTTTTTTTTGCAGGTATTCTCAATCTCAATTACAACTCCATCCCAGCAGAGCAGCTCATAGGTTGCCGCGTCATTTTTAAGGTCGCCTGTCATGGCGGTCATCAGATCGCCTTTGTAAAAGTAGAGGTTCCCGGATTTGTCTTTAGACGTTATCGTTAATGTGCAGGTTTTTTTCTCCATTTCAATGAGTTGGAGAAATGAGGAAAGGCTGATCCCTTTTAGCGTCCCTTCGGCCCCGGAATTCAATTCTTCATAAATGCATTCCGTAATGATGTCGATGTTGAGGGGTTTTTCAAAATATTTTGTGGAGCCGAAGGTTTCAAGCCTGCTTTTAACCTCTGAATCCCCAAAAGCGGTCATAATAAACACCGGTACTTCAGGGTGATATTCAGAAATACGAGCCAGAAGTTCAAAGCCGTCCATAACGGGCATTTGAAGATCGGTTATGACAAGATTAATTTTTTGGGTTTGTATTATTTTTAGTGCTTCCCTGCCGTCAGGAGCCGTAAGCACTTGGAAAGCTTCAGAATGAGGTTTTAATACTTTTGAAAGCAAACCCCGTGTTACAGAATCGTCATCTACGATCAGGACATTTCTCATATGTGAAAAAATTCCCAGTATGCTCTGTGATTTATATTCTTAGTATTCGAATGTGTTGTATTTGCGCATATCACAGCGGAAAAATAATCTCAAGTATCCATATTTTCATGGAGAACATTCCGAGGATCAAGCAACATGCATTTGTCTATGTGATGGTTAAAAAGACAACTGAAACGATCTTCCATAATATTCTCGAAAACGCTCACTTTAGGTACAAGTCTGTTTGACAAGTTTCTGTTTATTGTGTACTGTTTTTCGAAAAAATGAATAAAATTAAAGGGCTAAACTTAATGGAAAATGAAAATCTGCTGTTAAAGTCAATCATCGCATCTATCAAAGGCGGAATGGCAATTCTTGATGTTTATGATTCAGATTATGCAATTGAATATAAAAAAGATGACTCTCCATTAACGCTTGCCGACAAAAGGTCCAACCAGAAAATTTTCAACGAGTTAGAAACAACAGGTATCCCGATACTCAGCGAAGAAGGGCGTGAGATCGATTACAGGGAAAGGCAAAAATGGGAAAGCCTCTGGATTGTAGACCCTCTTGACGGAACAAAGGAATTTATAAAGCGAAATGATGAGTTTACCGTCAATATAGCACTGGTAGAAAATGGCGTTCCTGTTTTAGGGGTAATATTTGTACCCGTTTCTTCGATGCTTTACTTTGCCGAAAAGGATACAGGCTCTTTCAGGATGAGTGATTCCGGTTTTACGAAAGAGCTGGCTGAACTGTCTGAGCAGGATCAGAAACCGGAAATTCTTTCCAGAATTATTGAGCATTCCGAAAGGCTGCCTTTAAAAACGCGTAAAGATGATTCTTCCTGCACAATTGTCGGCAGCAGGTCACATTCCACCCCTGAACTTGAAGAATATGTTGCGACTAAGAAAAGGGAGTACAGGGACGTTGAATTTATATCTGCCGGGAGTTCTCTTAAATTCTGCCTTGTTGCAGAAGGGAAAGCGGATATTTATCCGCGGCTCGGCCCCACCATGGAGTGGGACACTGCAGCAGGTCAGGCCATCGCTGAAAATTCCGGCTGTTGTGTTCTTCAATGGGATACCGGCATCCCTCTTGGATATAATAAGGAGAACCTTTTGAATCCTTATTTTATTGTTGCCCGGACTGTTTGATAGTGCCGATAATTATTTGAAATTTGAAAAGTAAAAACAGACAATATTCTGAAATATGGTTAGGAGGACTATGATTATCCCGGTAATTATTGCAGGTGGCTCAGGCACAAGGCTCTGGCCTTTGTCCCGTCAGCTTTTCCCGAAACAGTTGATGAACCTTGTTGATGACAATACCATGTTTCAAAATACAATTTTACGCATGACAGACTATCAGGGTGTCAGCCGTCCGATAATTATCTGCAATGAGAGTCACAGATTTATGATTGCGGAACAGGCTCGTGAAATCAATATTGATCCCGCTGCAATAATTCTGGAACAGGCGGGACGGAACACTGCGCCTGCAGTTGCTGTAGCAGCCCTGAAGGCACTTGATATTGATGACGACCCTGTGATTGTTGTGTTTCCCGCAGATCATTACATTGAAAAAACCGATGTTTTTCATGTGGCTATAAAGGCCGGGGAGTATTTTGCCGAAAGAAAAAATTTAATAACATTTGGCATCGTCCCAAATGCTCCGGAAACCGGGTATGGCTATATTCGAATGGGAGAATCCATGGAATCTGAAGGTTCCGGGAATAAGGCTGTCTCTATAAAAGAATTTGTGGAAAAGCCGGACAGGGAAACCGCTGAGAAGTACCTTGCTTCCGGAGAATATTGCTGGAACAGCGGAATATTCATGTTCAAGGCCTCAAAGGTTCTTTCCGAACTCAGAAAATTTGTTCCCGACATTGTAACTGCCTGTGAGCTTGCATATAAAAATGGTGGTGAGGATTTGGATTTTTTCAGACTTGATGCCGATGCGTTTGCGGGCTGTCCTCCGGATTCAATAGATTACGCGGTAATGGAAAAAACAGATGCCGGTGTCATGATACCTTTTGATGCAGGGTGGAATGATCTGGGATCATGGGAGGCGCTCTGGCAGGTCGGCCGCAAGGATGATAACATGAATCTGGTAACAGGCGACGTTATTACGCATGATGTGAAGGGATCATATCTTTACTCTACCAACCGTATGATTGCCGCTGTCGGCCTTGAAAATCATATTGTCGTTGAAACGGCTGATGCGGTTCTGATTTCTCCGATGAAACGTGTACAGGAAGTAAAACGTATCGTTGACCGCTTAAAAGCTGAAAAGAGGAAAGAGGCCCTTACCCATAAAAAAGATTACAGACCCTGGGGAACATTGGAAAGCATCGATACAGGCAATCGTTTTCAGGTAAACCGTGTAAAGGTAAAACCCGGAGCGAAAATGTCGCTGCAAAAGCATTTGCACCGCGCCGAGCATTGGATTGTCGTAAGGGGAACAGTCCTGGTGACAAAAGGAGAGGAAAAGTTTATCCTCCATGAGGATCAGTCAACCTATATTCCGATTGGTGTAGCCCACAGTTTGGAGAATCCGGGAAAAATTCCTCTGGAAATTATCGAGGTGCATTCCGGAGCCTTTTTGGGGGAGGATGATATTGTAAGACTCTAAGCGACAAGGATGATTCTGAGGTCCATGACATTGGTGTTTGTCGGCCCTGTGAACACCAGGTCATCTATTACGCGGAAGAAGTTGTAGGAATCATTGTTTGAAAGAAAGGTCCTGGGATCGGCGTTCTTCTCAAGAGCCCTTTTCACCGTTTTTGTGTCTGCAACCGCTCCTGCTGCGTCTGTGGGGCCATCTGTTCCATCTGTGCCGGCACTGAAAACAACGATGTCCTTATCTCTTGAAATATCCATGGCGGCTGCAAGGGAAAATTCCTGGTTTCTTCCTCCCCTGCCGTTTCCCGTAAGTGTTACGGTGGTCTCTCCCCCGGAAAGAATGCAGGCAGGTGCTGGAAGGGGATTACCTGTCTTTCTTATTTCCTTTGCAATAGCAGCATGAACCCGGGCGACATGTTTTGTTTCTCCTTCTATCATGGATGAGAGGATTATTGTGTTATACCCGAGGCCCTCTGCTTTTTTTTTCGCTGACAGTATCGCCTCCATGTTGCTGCCTATTATCAGGTCGACTGTTTTTTCAAAAACCGGGTCGCCCGGTTTCGGGGTTTCCGAAATAAGGCCGGAAGCACCTTTGCAGATATGAGAGTATACGATTTCCGGCAGCCTGTCTGAAATCTCATAGTGCCTGATAATTTCGATGCAGTCCTCATAGGTGCTTGAATCCGGTACGGAAGGACCGGAAGCGATAACATCAAGATCATCTCCAACCACATCAGACAGGATAAGAGATACAAGCGCGGCAGGGTATACCGTTCTGGCAAGCATTCCTCCCTTTATCCTTGAAATATGCTTTCGGATGGAATTGATTTCATCGATGCTTGCTCCGCATGAAAGCAGGACTTTTATGGTATCCTGTTTGTCTTTCAGAGTGATCCCCTTTGCGGGAAGCGGCAGCAAGGCGGATCCTCCGCCGGAGATCAGGCAGATTACCAAATCATTTTTCCCTGCACTTTCAGCTATATCCATGATGGATTCTGTTCCATCCTTGCCGTTCTGATCCGGAACCGGGTGACCTGCCTCAATCACTTTTATCTTTCCGGGTTTACTGACGTAGCCGTATTTTACATTGATGACACCGTCTGAAATCTTGTCTCCCAGAATTTCTTCAATGGCTGTTGCCATTGGTGCTGCTGCTTTTCCTGCTCCAATAACGTGAATTCTGTCAAATCGGGAAAGTTCGTAGTTCTTATTGCCAATATGAAGGGTGTCGTTACTGCGTCTGCAGAATTTATGAATTGCAGCTCCGGGCTCTACTGCTGCGAGACCGGCACGAAAAATTTTTTCGGCGTCTTTTCGCAGTTTGACTGTTTTTTCGGATTGGTTTTTCATGTTTATCCTATCTAATCTGTTTATATAAAAAGTTCAATATTTAAAATGAGTTGAATTTTTATTTTTTTTTGGAATTTTCCATTCTTGACATTGAAATGTGATAAACATAATCTTACCTAAAGTGAGCGGTTCAAATTTTAAAAATATTGAATTTAGAAGTATTTTTCAAAGGATTATATCAAAAGGGATTATGAAACAGTATGGAAGATAAAGACAAGGTTTTTTTGAAGGGCCAGGTGCTGATGGCCATGCCCGGTCTTGCGGATCCGAATTTTTCAAAAACAGTAACATGCATCTGTGAACATTCAAAGGCCGGAGCGCTTGGCATCATCATAAATCGCATCCATCCGTTTCTCTCTGCAAAGGAGATCTTTAAAGAGCTGGGAATCGAGCATACCAAAGAAGCGGAGTCGATTCGGGTCTATATCGGAGGCCCGGTCCATATCGGTGAAATTTTCATACTTCACGGTCCTCCTTTTGACTGGGAGGGATGTGTGAAGATTACACCGGCCCTCGCCCTCAGCAACACCAGGGATATCCTGGAAGCAATCGCCCGCGGAGAAGGCGTAAAATCATTTATGATCGCACTTGGATGCGCAGGGTGGGGTGAGTTTCAACTTGAATCGGAGCTGAAGGCAAACACCTGGATCACTTCACCTCTGTCCGAAGAACTTGTTTTTGAAGTGCCGGTTGAATTGAGATGGGAAAGGGCTATGAAAATTATCGGAATTGATCCGATGCAGCTCTCCGGTACAGTCGGCAGTGCCTGATTGATGGCTTCGCAAAAAGTCCAATTTCTGTGTTGAGCTTTATCATTCGTCATTACCGTGGAGCGTAGTGCATCGGTAGCCGTAAGGCGTGAGTAGGCTAACTACGCCTCACTCCTCATGATTCGCTCGCCTTGAACTTGTACTTTTTTCTTTGCCATCGAAATGTTGCCTTTTTAAGAATGCGTCTTGATTTTTAATCTTTAGCTGCGGATTTTTTGGGTTTGGGTTTCTTTTTTTTCTGGCAGATTTTATCTTTTCTCACAAATGCGCATAGCTTGGGATTATAGTATTCTTTGCAGTTCAAAGGATTATATAGCGGGCATTCAGGGTGTTTTTCAGACATGGATTTTTTTCCCTCTTTTTTCCAGTTCTTTTAAGAATTTCATGTGCTATATCATAAAGTCTTTAATTTTACAAGGGATTATGTTTGAGACATACGGCTCAGCCAATAAAGCATTCAGGAAATGAGGCGTTAAGGGAAACTATTTTGACAAACAACTGATAACATTGTAAGAATTAGCGCCTTTTGACGAATAGTTATAAAAGATCAGGTGCCGGGTAATGTGA
>JAQYVL010000141.1 GCA_030145525.1 Desulfobacterales bacterium | reverse complement strand
AGATTATCGTAATCCGGCTTTTTTCCCTTTAAAAATTTCAAAAGGCGTAAAAGCTTTTTCAATCGCTTCTTTTTATCCAGCTTATCTTTTTTTTCCATAACAGCCCTACCCGGCACATGAATCCCTATTTCTCAATAACCTCCGGGACATATTTCATTGAAATTTCCCTTTTCCCTTTTTAAAGGTTTATCACCGCTGCATTGCAGGCCATATCAATCAGCTCTACAGCAGTAGCCATGCGAGCGCATTCAATAAGGTCACCCTCTGAAATCTGCCTTGCTGTTGCACAGGGTGTGCATACCAGAATCGGAACATCATTCGCCTGAAGATAGCTCAGATGATCATCGGCATTATCACCTGTTGCGGCTTTGAGGTTTTCCGCCAATCCCTCTTTGGCTAAATATACGCCTTCATCCAGCAGAAATACAGTTGTATTTTTCCCTGCCTTATGAGCGGCCATGGCAAGAAACAAAGCCCGGGTTGAACGATTGGGATTGTCTGTTCCGCATGATAAGATAATTAAAATGTTTTCACTCATTCGCTGTTCCTCCATGCCTGATTTTCAATGTAAAATTAATGAACTGTTTTATGTTGATACATTACGCCATCTCTGCTCTTAATTTCAAGATAACCCACTGTAAAAAGAAAAGGCAAATCAATTATAAAAAAATCACGAAACCGGATGAAACCTTCCCCAAATATAGAAAGGAGTTCCGATAAACCCAACTATTTGATTTGAATGGATTGTTTTTATTGACCTCTGCCCTGTTCTAAAAATTTTTATAAATCGTTCGGATTGTTATTGTCTCCTTGATATTTTTAATGTTGTATATGATAAGGATGCATACAAAGGAAAAAAAGTATAAAGAAAATGTTACACTATGCCGGATTTATGACAGGAAATACTATATATGAAAATTCTTCTTACAAATGACGACGGAATCCACGCCAAAGGAATCATGGCCATCCATCGCATATTTTCGGCCAATCATGATGTATCCGTTATTGCTCCTGACAGAGAACGAAGTGCAGTAGGGCATGGAATCACATTGAATAACCCGATCCGTGCCGACAGGATAAGGATTAACGATCATGACTGGGGGTATGCTGTAAGCGGGACTCCGGTGGACTGCGTCAAACTTGGAATTCTGGAACTTCTGGATGAATTGCCGGATCTGGTAATTTCAGGGATAAACCCTGGTGCCAACACAGGTGTCAACATCAATTACTCGGGAACCGTAGCTGCCGCAAAAGAAGCATCACTGTACGGAATCCCATCAATATCCGCTTCGATGCAGGGGCATCATCCTGTTTATTTTGACGATGCCGCCTCTTTTATGTTGAAGCTGGCCCAAAGAATATCCAAAACAGAACTGCCCTCCGGTACGTTTTTAAACGTAAACTTTCCGGATATGCCGATTACAAATTCATCAGGAATTCGTATATCCCGCCAGGATCTCAAGTTTTACAAAGAGTATATTCAGAAAAAAACCGATCCCCGGAATCGCACATATTACTGGCACGGAGTTGAACTGGAAAAAGATTTGCCGGATCCGCATGCCGATACGCCTTTGCTGAGTAGAGACTATATATCCATTACACCGATAAAATGTGATATGACAGATTATGACCTGATGGATGATTTAAAATTTTTTGAGACGGACCAAAGTTTTATGGATTAAGGTAACCTAATGTTTATAACACTGGAAGGCATAGAAGGCTCTGGAAAAACAACTCAAGTAAACAATATTATCAGATTTTTCGAAAAAAGAGGAGATGATTGCATTGTAACAAGAGAACCCGGAGGAACCGAAATAGGCAAACAGATACGCACTATTCTTCTTAACCCCGGGAACCGGAACCTTTTTCCACTGGCAGAACTCCTGTTGTACGCTGCCGATCGGGCGCAACACCTCAAAGAAAAAATTATTCCTGAGCTATCCTCTGGTAAAACAGTTATTTGCGACAGATTTTTTGATGCAACGACCATTTATCAAGGCTTTGCCAGAGGGCTGGATATGAAACTGATTCAAAATCTGCACCATATTGTACTTGATGATTTGAAACCGGACCTGACCATCCTTTTTGACCTTCCGGTAAAAACAGGGCTCACACGGGCGTGGAAGCAGATCGATGAAGGATCAAGATCAAATGCTGAAACACGGTTTGAAAAAGAAGCCCTTGCTTTTCATGAAAAGGTAAGATCCGGCTATCTTGAACTCGCAGGCCAAGAACCGGATCGAATTCGAATCATTGATGCCTCAAATGACAAAAAAAAGGTTTCAGAGGAGATCATGGCAATTTTAACCCATGAATTAGAAAACAGATAAGATAAAAAATTGACGAACTTGTAAAAAGTCACAAACCCGATGACAAAGTAAAAAGTTCAAGTTCAAGGCGCGCAAATCCCGAGGAGTGAGGTGTAGTTAGCCTACTCCGCAGCGACGAGGGATGAAGCGCAACACAGAAATTGGACTTTTTACGAAGCCATCAAAAATTGATGGATAGCAAACAAATGAAACCCGTTTTTTTTCCATTTACCTATATTTCAAAACCTGTTTTGGAAAATTTTATGGCCTGTTTCAAACAGGTAACCATTTACCTTCCCTCTTCCAGATCTGTAGACCCGGAAATGACAGAACTTTCCAAAATCAATATGCTTGACCTTCGAATTCCTGTGGAAAAAGATGAGGATAAGCTTAACGCCCTCTATCAGGACTATCTGTCATGGGCCGGCCTTCACGAAAAAACCGGAATTACATCCTTTAAAAACCGAAAAGACAACCCCCCTCTGTTTGACAGCACATGGACAGGGCAAATCAAGTCTGATATTCAAAATTATTCAAAAAGTAAAACCGAAAAAGAGCCTGATCCTGAATTCAATGCCAGACTATTCCTGAAAGAAGCCCAGACGTATGACAGACATCACGCTGAAATTAATCAGGATATCCAGTCAATCGAGAGAATGGAACAAAACCTGTTCAAAAAATTAAAAGGCGGGGAATCGGATCCATATATAAAAAGTTCCAAAGATACACTTCATGATTCAACAGATATCGGAGTCTACATGACAAAAGAGCGCATATCCTCGTGGTGCCGGATAATGAGACATGACGCGGACCTTCCTTCAGGGATTTTCATTACCAGCTCTACCGCAGTCTGGGACCATATCATGGATTCTTCCCCTGAAGCACAAGTCGTTGAAAATCATATTACGCTTAAACCGGCCGGCACCCGATCAGAGAATCTGCATGAAAACCTTTCTGAATTCCTGGACAAGCTCCAGAGAGAAAAATGGCCTTCGGTAAATTTGAAACATAATGAATTCGTTCAAAATAAAACCTTCAACAATGATATTTCATTGAAAATTTCAATCATACCGGATCAAACCCCATATGATTATTTCTCGAGATTCGTATCACACCAATACAAAGGAATGAAACAAGATTCATACCAATCGACTTTTCCCAATACAATACTGGGTCTATTGACATGAGATGAAAAAACAGGCAGTTAACGGGCAGCTTCAAAACGATTTAAGGGGATATCAGAAAAAAAAACAGAAGAATGCTTGACTCGACATAATAATTGGTATAATCAAAATTTTTCATAGCGCTGAATAATGAAGGGTTGGATACGATAAACTATTTATTTTTTTAACTTATAAGGAGGATCATAATGGCATTTAATCCTATTGTCGATGCGAAAAAATGCGCAGGTTGCGAAGAATGTGTTGATGTTTGTCCTGTTGAAGTCTTTGAGATGAAGGATGAAAAATCAGTACCTGTAAACGCTGAAGAATGTCTCGGCTGCGAGAGCTGTGTCGAGGTATGCGAAGAAGACGCTATTACCATTGAGGAAACCTAAATAAACATATTCTCCCGGCCGGATTCACAGTTTACCCGGCCGGGGGAATTTCTCGACTTGTCCCTGCATATTTTATAAACTGTAACCCAAAATACAGTCCTGATCCATTTTCATCAAAATGATTCAATCAGACCAAAAATTCCCGGGAATGGCAGTTGTAAAGCAGACCCTTTTCCAGTCCCAAATAATCGATATCCGGAATGCGGTAGAAACTACACTGAAAAAGCTCAATCCAAAACGCCCGTTCAGACAAGGAGAGACGGTTGCGGTTGCGGTGGGAAGCAGAGGAATAAATCATATTGAAACGGTTGTTCAAGAGACAATCCAATTTCTGATTCAAATTGGCTTAAAACCGTTTATCGTCCCTGCCATGGGTAGTCATGGAGGAGGAACACCGGAAGGTCAGGAAAAGATTCTCCGAAAATTCGGTATTTCAAAATCCGAAATGTCTGTTCCAATCATTTCAAACATGGAGGTTGCAAATATCGGAAAGCTTTCCGAAGGAACCGATATCTATTTCTCCAAAACCGCTCTTTCTGCTGATCATGTTGTGGTTATTAACCGTATCAAACCGCATACAAAATTCCATTCCGATATTGAAAGCGGTCTCTGTAAAATGCTTGCAGTAGGTCTCGGCAAAAATAGCGGTGCTGTTGAAATACACAGAGATGCCGTTCAGCATTCCTTTGGGATAATCGAAAGCGCGGCTGTTTATATCCTTGAAAAATGCAATGTCCTTTTTGGATTGGCCATAGTGGAAGACGGATATGGCCAGCCCGCACAAATTGAAGCCATCTCCCACGAATCCATAATCAGCCGTGAGAAACAACTTCTGCAAAAAGCTTATGAACATATGGCCCGTATCCCGCTTAACCATATCGATGTTTTAATCATCGACCAGATCGGGAAAAATATAAGCGGTATCGGTATGGATTCAAATGTTACCGGAAGGCACAGAGATATCACAGGTGACTTTAATGTTTCTCCGTTTATCAAACGAATATTTGTTCGAGATCTTTCACCGGATTCAGACGGAAACGGCAACGGAATCGGTCTTGCCGACGTGACGACAAAACGGCTGGTGGAAGCTCTGGATCTTAAAAAAACGTATACAAATGCAATCGCCGCCATTTCACCGGAAAAAGCAGCCATACCACTTCATTTTGAATCAGATCTTCTTGCAGTTGAAGCATGTGTCGGTACATGTGGAATAAAATCGAACCAACAGGCGCGTATCATCAGGATAAAGAATACCGCTAATCTTGAATATTTTCAGGTCTCCATGGCTTTGAAAGATGATGTCAACAGGAATGGCGAGCTTTCATTTGTTACTCCCTGGGGAAAAATGCATTTTGACGGAAGCGGAAATCTTCCTGATTTTAATCCAATGCAGACATAAAAGAAAAAAATACTTGAATATGCGATGGGGCTTTTTGACAGCAAAACCATGCATCAATATTACTACCGCTGATCTTATAACCGGATCTTATCATATCATAATGATTCAATCATAAATAATATTTCATTTAATATCCTGTTTTATCTTTTGACACGAATGCCTAATTCACATATAGCATAATAAGAATACGATATCAGCCAGGGGTTGATTCTGAACAAAGCAGACAGTTGCACGCAAATACGTTTTTTACCTGTTCGCAATTTAACGGAAACAATCTGCTTCTGACAAACCGGTTTTCCGGGTTTTATTCAGGCTGTATTGTATCTCATTCCAGGTTATATGCTTTGATACACGGAGGGAATTTGCGATGAGAATTATCGTTTGTTTCATAATATTAACCATTGTTTTAGCCGCAGGAACTGCTGCCGGTGCTCCTGTAGGGAATATAGCTGATCCAGTTGTTATGTCCACCGGAAAGTTTTCCGGTGAAAGAGCTTACGGTTTCATCGCAGGCATTGAGGCCGAATTTGTTTCAAACCGAACTTTTCTTGAGCAGGAAAACAAATTTAAATTTAACTTTTACGGGATTAAGGCTGGAGCGGCATTAAAGGATAACATTTTCATCTACACCGATTTAGGCCTTGGCGAAATGGAAGACAGCAAGAAGATTTACAACTGGGATCCACATCGCAATGTTGCTAATGTTCGAATTGATCGAATTGAAATTGAAACCGATCCCAATTTTGTTTTCGGCTTAGGCATAACCGCGCTGATGTATGAGCATAAGATTGATGAAGACGTATACTTTCGAATCGGCCTTGACGTAAAATACCGCCGCATAAGCCTTGAAACGGATTCTGCAACCGTTCATATTTCAAATTTTGATTCAGGATTCAGAGAAGTATACTCGGCATACTATGCCATGAATATGGATGAATACCAGGGAGCGCTCGCTGTTTCATATCAGTATGAAAATTTTGTTCCCTATATCGGTTATAAAATATCCGACTGCAACGGTGATGAAGAAATTATCTTAAAAAACTTTGAATCCAGAAATATCGAATTCGGATATGGAAATATCGATTATAAGGGAAATTTTTATACAAACGGCAGGAGAGGTTTGTTCCTGGGCCTGACTTATTATATTTCCAATACATTTTCCATCGGCGTAGAGGGCCGGGAAAGAGATGAAGAGGCATTTAATATAATTGCGCAGATGCGATTTTAGTAAATTCAATTATTTATTTGTCAGTTTGACCAAACAATGCTATCGTCCTCAAAATATATTGTTTTGTTTCTATGGATCGATCGGATTCAAGCATTACCTGGTATTCCGGCACACGAACTTATCTCAATATCATCCGGGAGGTTTTTATGTGGCAGACTCTCAACATTGCAAAAAAAATCTGGTTCAGTATCAGCATTCTGATCATCGGATACTTTATTTCAATGAGCTTCGGGTTTTCAAAAGGCATGCAGACGGAATCACGTCTTCTTGAAGTATCGGAGTCACTTTTTCCGGCTTCCCATCAAAGCCAAGCTGCCCTAACCGCTTTTAAGGAGCAGATCAAATTATACAATGACGCAGTACTGTTCGGGGATGTTACCCTTGTTGAGTCAGCACAGGAAAAAGCTGTCGAGGCAAAAAAAAATCTTCGAAACATTCTTGAGAAAAAAGGCCTCAACCAAAAACAAATGGATGAGGTAAATGAATTAATAAAAAAACTTTCGGTTTTTAGCTCCTCTGCCAAAATACTCTATTCCGCCATGAGCTATGATTCAGACGAGGAAACAAGCACGGAAAAAGCTTCTCAACGCGCAGAAAAAGCATCTCAGCTTGCTGATAAGACCAAGCAGCTTCAAAATAGTCTCGAGTCTTTGAAAACCTCTTTCTCAGATGCTCTAAAATCAGAGTTATCTGCTGTCAGAAGTTCTACCCGACAGCTCCGAATAATGAGCGTCGCTCTCTTTTTTGCGGTTGTAATATGTGCTCTTATTTTCATCTACTTTATAGTGAAGCGTTCAATCAGTGAGCCTCTTATCAATACGGTAAAAATGATCAGGGATATCGCAGAGGGTGAAGGAAATCTTACCAAGCGTCTTCAAGTGGTTAGCAAAGACGAAGTCGGGGACCTCTCTCTCTGGTTTAATACATTTATTGACAATCTTCAGGGGATGATTCAAAAAATTGTCGAAAATGCCGATACCCTGGGTACTTCATCAAAAGAATTGACAAATCTCTCTTCCCTCATGAGTGACGGGGCAAATCAGATGTCCGAAAAATCAAACGCGGTTTCATCTGCTGCAGAAGAGATGAATTCAAATATGGACTCGGTAGCGGCCGCTATGGAGGAAGGTTCCACAAATACCGGAATGGTTGCGACGGCAGCTGAGCAAATGACCTCTACAATCAATGAGATTGCACAGAACTCGGAAAAGGCTGCGATAATTACAAGTGAAGCTGTCACACAGGCAAAAAATGCTTCTGACCGTGTAGAAGAGCTTGGGGTTGCAGCACAGGAAGTTGGCAAAGTTACAGAAGCCATAACGGAAATATCAGAACAGACAAACCTTTTGGCACTTAACGCCACGATTGAGGCTGCTCGAGCGGGCGAAGCCGGAAGAGGTTTTGCTGTGGTCGCAAATGAAATCAAAGAACTTGCCAGACAGACCGCAGAAGCCACACAAGATATCAAACAAAGAATCGACGGAATCCAGGGCACAACTGCAGGAACCGTATCTGATATTGAACAGATTTCAAAAATAATCAATGACGTAAATGAAATTGTCTCCACAATTGCAACTGCTGTGGAAGAGCAGTCTGTGACAACCAAGGAGATCGCCAGTAATGTCGTTCAAGTCTCAGGTGGAATAAATGATGCAAACAAGAATGTTGCCCAGAGTTCAAGTGTTGCAGGTCAAATTGCAGCCGATATTGCAGAGGTCAACCAGGCTGCAAACGAAATGTCCAACAGCAGTTCCCAGCTCAATATAAGCGCTGAAAAATTAACAAACCTGGCTGATCAACTCAGCGAACTGGTAGGCAAATTCAAGGTTTAACAGTCGCTTTCATAAAATCGAATTCATGTGCAAGGGGAATATAACAAGTAAAAGCCCGGCATGTAACCCCTTATATGGGCCTTTTGAGACGACACGAAAAGCAGATATCGGATATTGGATGCAGGTATAAGGCAGGAAGCATCCTACAGCTCATTAAAATCATTTTTATTGGGATATCTGTTGCTCAAACCATCGCAACAATCCATCTATATTTTTCAAACTCAGCGTATCATAAGATGCTGTCTGCAGCCCATGAAGCCGGGTATCTGACTGTCCCAAACCTCTCTGTAATGCAGCATATTAAAGGCTTTGTTCCTGCTTTCTGCGGAGGCCTTTTCTTTACAGCAACCACCGGCATTTTTCTAACTGCAATTGCTTTTACAACGGCCTGGATATGGAATCATATTTTCTCCCGGAAAACAGCTCCCCTTCTTTTTATCTTAACGATCTGGCTGACTGCCTTTTTTATTATGAATCGCAGGGGGTTTTCCCCTCTGATAACAGCCTATCTTTTTTTTATTCCATGTACTGTTTTTCCTGCCTCGCTAAAATTATTTCAAAATCGTTTAAAAAAACCGCCATTCCTTGCGATTACATCAAATGTGATTCTTTTAATCGTTTTTTTCCTGATTTGTGCAACACAAATGAAAATAGAAAGATTCCTTGATATCAGAGACCACCTTCTTCTTTCAACCCCTCTGGGAGAAAAAGTAAACGAATTTTATTACCAAAACAGCCTCTATGCTGCGAGGGCTTTCAAATCATACAGACAGGAACTTTTCAGGACATGCGGTTTGCAATCAATTCATAACGATATTATCAAAAGGCAATTAAGCCGTTTGCTTATACAGCGCGACTATCTTCCCATTGAAAATTCTATCGAACCGGATCTTACAATCATCATAAATGGTAACGAGTTAAAACTGGTGAACCACGATAAAATTGTGCTTACCATTTCGGCTGAAAGTTTCATAAATTTTCCAGACAAGAGCCTGAAGCAATTTGAAGAAAAAACGGATCGGCACTTTCTTTTCAGGGCTTTTACAATGATTTCCATGTTGTTTAATGGAACTGCGTTAGCTTATCTTTCGATTTTCATCTTCCCCTTTTTTATCTTCAGACTTTCTTTCAACGCTTCCGCCTCTGCAATCCTTTCGGGCGGTGTGTGTATTTTGCTTCCCCTGCTTCTACTTTTAATATGGGAAAGCGGTAAAGATACAGCATATTCACCGGATACACTGGCTGCCGCATTGATCTCTGAGAAGCGAAGTGAAAGGATAACAGCCCTCCGTTACATTCATGAGAAAAAAATCGATATCTTTAAGTTCCCGGCCTACAAAGTGATACTTGAAAACGGAAATGTCCCTGAAAGGTACTGGCTTGCCAAATCCATTTCCGGAAGTCATGCAACGCAAAGCCGGGAGACCCTGATGAGACTCATTGATGACCCTCATTTTAACGTGGTTTGCATGGCTTTTTATTCTATGGGTATGCAGGGACGAAAGAGCAATATCCCCATAATACTTGGCAGAATAAGAACCTCCAACAACTGGTATGAACAGTGGTATGCGTATAAGGCGTTAAGGAAACTCGGATGGCGACAGAACATATCGGGTCAAAACCCTTCTTTACATCCCTTGCACTATTAATAACGGTTGAAGTTTGCCGATCATTTTTATTGCCGGGCACCCCTAGTCTGGTGGAACTTGGAGTAATCCGCCTGATCGAGGTGCTCCTGGTCTCTTCTCCTTTTATTCTCCGGGAAAAAAAGCTGGATTCTATCGGACTTTCCAGAGGAAAGATACTCGCAGGTATCCGGAAAGGGATGATCTGGTCAATTGCCTTTGGAATCATTACCGGGATCGGCTTCTGCATCATGATTTTTTTAAAAAAAAATCCCTTAACTATAATCCGAATCAGTCTCCCGGAACAACAATATGACATCATCCTTTTCTTTCTCGTTGGAGGGCTGATAGCACCCGTTGCAGAAGAATTTTTTTTCAGAGGCCTCCTATACGGTTTCCTGCGACGATGGGGAGCTGTCTTTGCGATTATTTTCAGCACACTTCTGTTTGCCGTCGCACACCCTGAAGTTTCCATAATACAAATTACAGGAGGAATTATCTTTGCCGTTTCATATGAAAAAGAAAAAAATCTTTTGGTCCCCATTATCATTCACACTTTGGGAAACCTTTCTCTTTTCACGCTATCGCTTTTATCTTGACATTAATCGAGTCCTGCGCCAAAAAAGTAAAACAATATCAAACCCGATTAAACGTACATATGTAAAATTCGATCCGTTCCAATACGATCCAGG
>JAQYVL010000140.1 GCA_030145525.1 Desulfobacterales bacterium | reverse complement strand
AGGAAGCGGGCAACAAGGGCATGCCCGCCTTCATGAATGGCAGTTGTTTTTCGATCCTCTTCCCTCACAACTTTTGATTTTCGCTCAAGCCCCATGTAGACTTTATCCTTGGCATCCTCAAAATCAACCATCTGGAGCTTTTCTTTGTTTCTTTTTGCAGCCAGAAGCGCGGCTTCATTTACAAGATTTTCAAGGTCCGCGCCTGAAAAACCTGGAGTACCTTTTGCGAGAACCAAAATATCAACATCCGAGGCAACCGGTGTCTTCTTTGTGTGAACATTGAGAATCCCTTCCCGACCTTTGATGTCGGGCAGGGGAACAACAACCTGCCGGTCAAAGCGGCCTGGGCGCATCAACGCCGGGTCCAGAACATCCGGACGGTTTGTGGCGGAAATCAGAATAACACCCTCGTTTGATTCAAACCCGTCCATTTCAACAAGGAGCTGGTTAAGAGTCTGTTCTCTTTCATCGTGCCCTCCGCCGAGCCCGGCTCCGCGATGCCTGCCCACCGCATCGATTTCATCGATAAAAATGATACAGGGGGCGTTTTTTTTGCCCTGGACGAAAAGATCCCGAACGCGAGAGGCACCAACACCGACAAACATTTCAACAAAATCCGAACCGCTGATGCTGAAGAACGGAACTCCGGCCTCGCCGGCGATTGCACGTGCCAGCAGCGTTTTGCCGGTACCGGGTGCTCCCATCAGAAGGACCCCTTTGGGAATTCTGCCGCCAAGGCGGGTGAATTTTTTAGGATCTTTCAAAAACTCTATGATTTCGGCAAGTTCTTCTTTTGCTTCTTCAATTCCGGCAACATCTTTAAATGTTACTTTTTCGGCCTGGTCTGAAAGCAGGCGAGCCCGGCTTTTCCCAAAGGACAGCGCTTTACCGCCTCCTCCCTGCATCTGGCGCATAAAAAAGATCCATACCCCGATGAGAATAAGCATGGGAAACCAGGATACCAGTATGGACATAAACCAGGGCGTTTCCGCCGGCGGCTTGGCATTGATCGCAACATTTTTTTGCCTGAGGGTTCTGATGAGGTCGTTGTCCTGGGGAGCAAAAACTTTAAAACGAGCTCCGCTGATATTTGATACAAAAAGCTCCTGACCCTGGATTACAACATTTGCAATCCTTTCTTCCTCTACCATGGAAAGAAATTCAGAATAACTTATCTCGGTTTCAGCGACCTGCTGCTGGTTGAAAATATTGACAAGCATTACCACCATCAGAATGATGACAAGCCACAAAGACAGATTCTTATAAAATGGATTCAATCCCTTTTACCTCCCGGATGGATTCATAATTTGATCGTTAAATTCCTGTTTTTTTTATGACAGAAAAATTAAAAAATATACAGTTTTTTCTAGCAGGGGCAGAATAATCTAATCCATAAAACAGGTTGCCAGAGCATAAATTTAATCATCATTAATCATTAGGCAAGCAAAAGTTCAACCTTTAGTATTTTCTTTGTCGATGATGTCACCTTAACCGAATTGTCTATTTGAAATCCCCCCACACAGATAATTCTGTCATTGCTTAACAGAATCGGGCATGCAGCTCGGTCCGATTTCTCTATCTTGCTGTTTATAAAGAATTTTTTAATCTTCTGGGTTCCTTCCATCCCAAGCGGTGAAAACCGGTCACCCGGTAGAATGTTTCTTATTGTCAGCGGAAACTCTATTTTATCCATGTCGATCCATGCAACATTCGATTCTATTTTGTTAAAATCAACCGGGCCGGTTATCACTGTACAGGAAAATCGAATCTGTTTGCTGATTTCCCTTATGAGAACCGTCTCCGATGATAAATCGGGCTTTGACACATTGTAGCTGAAAACAAATGCGGGTTGAGAATTGATTTTTGTTTTTGGAGGACGGGCAATTCTCTTTGTTTTTGAAATAAGAACCTGGCCCGCTAAAACCTCAATTAGAATTTCGTCCGGCAGGTGAACCTGCCCTTCCGAACGACTCCTTTCGATAAGGTGTAAAGTCGAGTCAATATGGCCATAGGTCATTTTTTTTAAATCCCCTTTTACTTGCCTGATTAAGCTTCTCACAATCCTTCGGCGAAGGGGAAGCGGTTTTTCTATAAAATGAGAAGCAGAGAACCGTATGGATCTGTCATTCTCGCGAAATACCATACCGTTCATCTCTCTGTCGACAATTTCTTCAATCCAGTTTTCTTCATCTTGAATAATTGTTCCCATCCGGTTTAGTGCGTCAACAATTTTTGAGTTATAAGAAGATTTCATTTTCGGAATGAGGTTGTGCCGGATTCTGTTTCGTAAATATTTTGTGTCAAGGTTGGTTGAATCTTGAACATAATACAGCCCGTTCTCTGACAGGAATGCATGAATCTCATTTTTGGAAAGATGAATCAGGGGGCGTATAATACTTTTCCCCCCCTTCCTCCTTACGGGCGGAATTCCCGACAGTCCTGATTTTCCCGAGCCCCGCAGCATATTCATCAGGATCAGTTCCGCATTATCTTCAGCATGATGCGCTGTGGCAATTCGGGAATACCCCGCTTTTTCCGAAATATTCAAAAAAAAATCATACCGGGCTTTCCGGCCCGCATCTTCCACGGAAAGCTTCTCTTTTTTAGCGAATTTCTGGACATGCATTTTTTTGATATGAAACGGAAGGCCAAGTTTTAATGCAAGTGATTCAACAAACTTGGCATCCTGCTCAGACTCCTTTACCCTCAGGCTGTGATCAAGGTGCGCAATACCGATTTTAATATTGAAACGGGGTGAAAGAATGGAGAGGATATGCAGAAGCGCGACAGAGTCCGATCCTCCTGAAACGCATGCCAATACCGAATCTTCTGAATATAGCATGCTGTAATCTTTGATAGTTTGAACGACTCTTTCGATGAGTCTGCCTGATATGGGTTTGGCGTATGGTGTTGGCATGGATTGTTCAGGGAATAGGAAGCAACGAACTCTGATTTAGTTTTTATTATAAAATATCGAAATTATACCGTATGTCAACCTTTTTGCTTTGTCAACAAGCTTTCAGTTACAGGGGCGGGCCTTTTTAAATTGCCTCTTGAAAAAATGTATTTTTGGAACTATAGAGTGTGGACCTGGTTGTGCTAGGCGGGACGTTAGCGGTGTCCTGTACCCGAAATCCGCTTGATGCGGGGCTGAATTCTTTCTTGAGGGTTGCTCCTGAATTGTGAATCATTTTGGTCGGTCGCCACGCAACAGACTCCCACGAACCTCGTCAGGTCCGGAAGGAAGCAGCGATAAGTGATGTGGTCTGTGTCGTGGATCGATCCCGGTCATGTTATGATTTTGCTTTTCCGGAAGATTCGACAGAAGGTGCACAATCAGGCCTTAACCATTTCGAGTTTTACCATTTTCATCGTAAACTAACCCTTGACATCGATATATCTCGTCTTATTTTTCAGTTTAATTTTGGTAGCTTTTGCTGAAATACGGATGTCCGCGAAAATTTTGCAGACGCCTCTGATAAACTGAAAGAATCATAAATAAAAAAAGGCAATTATATCAGGAGATTTTTTTGAAAACACGGGAAAATAAATCTAAATCCTCGGGGGAAACAGCTGACCTGGATGGAAAAACAACCAACGAGGAAAATTCAGACGAAAAGAATGGCGAATCCGTAACAGATCAAGAAGATGAAACGTTGGATCCGGATGAAGAACTTGAATCCGTCAGGCAGGAGGCAAGGGATAATTATGATCGTTTTGTTCGTCTGTCTGCGGAATTTGAAAATTATAAAAAACGCGCTTCACGCGAAATGAGTGAGTTCAGAAAATATGCAAATGAGATAATTATCAAGGCTCTTTTACCGGTTGTCGATAATCTGGAAAGAGCGATTGAGTCATCCGGGGAGGATGAAAATGCAACAAGCTGTGTTGTGGAAGGCGTCGAGATGACACTGAAAGAGATTCTGAAAGTTTTTGAGCAATTCGAGGTAAAACCGGTCGAAAGTTTGGGGCAACCGTTTGATCCGGGTTTTCATGAGGCCATGATGCGGGAAGAGTCTGATGAGTATCCTGAAAACACTGTGATTAAGGAACTTCAAAAAGGATATCTGATGCATGAACGGCTGATAAGGCCGGCAATGGTTGTTGTCTCAGCTGCAAAAACAGAATAGAAAAAATCAAAGACTGCGAATAATCGATTTAAAACATTAAACAGCCGGTATATATTATATATAAGGTGATAATTTAAGGAGGAAACAAAAATGGGCAAGGTAATCGGAATTGATCTGGGAACAACAAATTCATGTGTTGCTGTTATGGAAGGCGGTGATGCAAAAGTCATCACAAATCCCGAAGGTGGCCGCACGACCCCTTCCGTTGTTGCGGTTACTGAAGGAGGAGAACGACTGGTCGGACAGATTGCAAAGCGGCAGGCGATTACCAATCCTGAGAATACAGTTTTTGGTGTGAAACGGCTGATCGGTCGTAAATATGGTTCGCCTGAAGTTCAGAAAGACAAAAATATCCTCCCTTTTAAGATTGAGCAGGCCGGCAATGGTGACACAAGGATAAATATTCAAGGCAAACAGCACAGCCCTGCTGAGGTATCATCTTATATTCTTGCCAATATAAAAAATACGGCAGAACAGTATCTGGGTGAAACAGTAACCGATGCTGT
>JAQYVL010000139.1 GCA_030145525.1 Desulfobacterales bacterium | reverse complement strand
ACGGCGGCGTTGCTTCTCTTCAGGCCATCACACTGGGCGGCGTGGACAGTAAAGGGAACGATGTAACCAACAAAATGACCTATCTGGTCCTCGAAACCGCCAAACTTATGCAAACACCGGAACCAACAATCGCTATGCGTTACCACGATAACACACCTCGCAAGCTGCTATCCGCGGCAACCGATGTTATACATACAGGGATAGGTTATCCGTCATTTTTTAACGACAAGGCTCTTCTTCCAATGCTGGATCATTGGGATGTGCCGCCAGAAGATGCTTATGATTACGCGGTTTCCGGTTGTGTTTATATTGAAATCCCCGGTAAAAATATTACCCGGAGGGCGATAGGAGGGATTACCCTGCCCGGAGCTCTCCTGTATGCCCTTACCCGGGGCGTAAATCCTTTAACCGGAGAACAGATAGGTTTTCGAACTCCGGACCCCTTGTCATTTAAATCTGCCGATGACCTGATGGATGCTTACATTGAGCAGGTAAGGTTTTTCTTTAAAAGGCTCTGCATAATACAAAACACCAGCCAAACGCTGTATGAGCGTTATCTGCCCAGGCCCTATTATTCTGCATTGCTTGACGGGTGTATCGAAAAGGGCAAAGAGTCAAAAAAGTGGGCATACCCGTCTGCTGTTTCGGACTTTTGCATCATCATAGGTCCTACGAATGTATCTGACTCGATTGCGGCGATAAAGAAAAATGTCTTTGAGGATAAAATAATAACCATGGAAGAGTTATTACAGGCAATGGAAAAAAACTGGGAAGGGCATGAAGATATCAGGCAGATGATGCTCAATGCGCCCAAATTTGGAAATGATGATGATGGCGCGGATACGATTGCCGCGGAAGTTCAGGAAAGAACCGCAGCGGCCATGATGGAATCCAGGAACCGATTCGGTTTTCCCTGCCGGGGTGATGGAAGCGGAATTTCGGCTACCTATGCAGCAGGATCCGTTATGCCGGCTACGCCGGATGGACGAAAAGCCGGTGAACCATTTGCCGACGCCACGCTTTCTCCGGTTTTCGGCATGGATAAAAATGGCCCGACAGCCGTGCTGAAATCAGCCTCGAAAATCAGCACAATCAAAACCCACAATCATCTGCTGAACCAGAAATTTCTGCCTTCCGCTCTGGAAGGAGAAATGAAAGAACTGTTTATTGATTATCTCAGATCCTGGGGCGAGCTCGGCATCAGTCAGATCCAGTTTAACGTAGTGGATCCTGAAACGCTTATCGATGCCCGGAATAACCCGGAAAATCATTCTGACCTGCTGGTGCGCGTGGCCGGTTACAGCGCTTATTTTGTCGATCTCAGCAAGGGGCTTCAGGATTCAATTATTGCAAGGACACAGCAGGGGTTTTAATGCCACGCCATGGCATTATTTTTAACATCCAGAGATTCAGCACCCATGATGGTCCTGGAATTCGAACGACCGTTTTTCTGAAAGGCTGTCCGCTGACCTGCCTGTGGTGCTCCAACCCGGAATCTCAATACGGCAGGCCTCAGTTAATGGTTCGGGATGTAAAGTGTTCCGGCTGCGGAGAATGTGTTTCAGCCTGCCCGGAACATGCCATTTCGTTTTCAGAAGAGCAAACACGAAAAATCAACTGGAACCGCTGCAATAACTGTTTTGATTGTGTGGGAGCCTGTCTTTACGGCTCACTGACGTCTATTGGCGAGCAGATGACTTCCGAAGCGGTTGCAGATATCGTAGAAAAGGATACCGTTTTTTATAACAATTCAGGAGGAGGCGTAACCATATCCGGTGGAGAGGCATTCGCACAGCATGATTTTCTCGAGGAACTTCTTATTCTTCTCAAACAAAAAAAAATTCACAGGGCACTTGATACGACCGGATATGCCCCGGCGTCTGTCATTGATAAAATTATTCCGCTGGTGGACATGGTTTTATTTGATATCAAACATCTGGATACAGAGCGTCACCGGGAGACTACCGGGGTCGGGAACGAGAATATCCTGAAAAACCTGAGACGCGTGGCCCGGCAGATCAGAACCTGGATACGAATTCCGCTTATTGCAGGATACAATGATACAGAAGCTCACATCACCAAAATTTCTGAATTGGCTGAAGAACTCAAAATTGAAAAAGTATCTTTCCTTCCGTATCATGAGGGAGGAACCGTAAAACATCGTCAAATCGGCCAAAAACATCCGGAATTTTCCGGTACACCACCAACGGAAGAGCATTTAAAATGCATTCTGGAGATCATGACCAAAAAAAACATCCCGGCAACGATCGGGTCTTAGCGATATCCATATTAAAAAATTCAAACGAAACAAGGAATTGTGAAGAAGATGCGCCGGAAGCGTATACGGAAGGTAAAAAGATTTATTAATAAAAACATCTTTAGAGATCAATATCCTAATAATAGCTTTCCATTTTTTTAAAATATTTCTTTCGCCAAAGTACACTCAAATATAGAAAAAAAACCATCTGAAATCAAATCTTATACCTTAAATTTGCCTACCATCTTTTTTAACTGCTGTGCCAGTTTACTCAACTCCTCAGCTCTCGAACTTAGCTTGCTGCCGCTGCCAGACATTTCAATGGCTGCCTGATTGACTTCTGATATATCTTTTGCAATTTCATCTGAAACCGCTGAGCTTTGAGAAACGTTTTCATTTACTTCCTGAATCCCGACTGCAGCCTGACTCATATTGCTGGCGATCTCATTTGTTGTTGAAGATTGCTCTTCTACGGCACTGGCAATTATGGATACGACATCGTTTACTTCGTGAATTATTTTTTTTATGTCCCTGATTTCTGTAATTGTTGACCCTGTCGAGCCCTGAACCCCTTCAATCTCCTTCTTTATCTCAAACGTAGCGGCTGCAGTTTGCCGGGATAACTCCTTGATCTCATTCGCTACTACTGCAAATCCCCGGCCTGCATCACCGGCGCGAGCCGCTTCAATTGTGGCATTCAAAGCCAGGAGATTCGTCTGATCTGAAATATCTGTGATAACCTGTGTAACCTTGCTTATTTCCTTGGCAGCCCTCCCAAGTTCATCAACTTTATCGGAAGTACTGTTCATCTGCTTGACAGCGGAATCAGTTATAGTATTTGCCTTCTCGGTATTTTTTGCTATCTCGACAATCGTCCTTGTCATTTCTTCAGCCGCGGATGCCACCGCATTAACATTCATCGACGCCTGCTCCATAGTAGCGGCCATTGAATCCATATTCGTACTCATCTCTTCGGAAGCGGCTGACACACTGTTCGCTTTTTCCAATGTTTCATTATTACGGGAAGACATGACATTCGAAATGTTCAGCAGATCGGAAGAGGAGTCATCAAGCGTGTCGGCGTTTTCAGCAATATTTTTTATCATGCCCTGAATATTTTCTACAAATGCATTAAACCACTTGGCTAACATTCCGACCTCATCTTCCGC
>JAQYVL010000138.1 GCA_030145525.1 Desulfobacterales bacterium | reverse complement strand
AAGCTTCAAGCACTAGTATAGGTAAGGAAAAATAAACTGAAAAAATCTTCATCTTTCTCTCATAATGAATTGTTCGGGAAAATATAGTGTATTAATATAAGTTTACATATTCATATTCAAATGCTATGATACAGAGAATATAATCTGAAGTGATCATAGCCTGTCACACCTTGTCAGCCTTACGATTTGGTTGATTGACAAATAAAAAACCGACTAAAAAGCTGCTCGTAATAAATAAAATCTATTGTTGCTGGTTGGGGAATCAATTCATAATGTCACTTGAAGATCATGAGAAGCGGAAAAAACAAAGAGTAGATTTTAAAACCAAAATCACTCTAAAAACGGATAAGTCTGAACTTAATATAGAAGGAAGCTCAAAAGACCTCAGCCTCAAGGGCATGTTTATTCATACAAATGAAGATATTGCTCTGAATACAAAATGTGAGGTAGAAATATACCTGACTGGAATGACGGAAGAATTCGTTCTAAACATGCAGGGAGCCATTATCCGGCAGGAGGACAATGGAATCGCCGTTGAGTTTATCTCCATAGATTTGGACAGTTATACGCATTTAAAAAATATCCTCCTGTATAATACAGCAAGCCCTGATGATGTTCATTGAATGATCGAATAAAAAGCCACAAAAATTTTGCTGACATCATTTGTGGGCAATATCGTTTAAAAATTTACAACCGGCTTCAGCTCAACTTCAGGATAAATCTGCCCGTGGCAAGGCGGCATTGAATTGTATACCCATTCAATGTCGATGCCCCCGATCTCTGTGAACCGTGAATTTTGAAACCCGAGAAATTTCCCCCGAATCAGGACATCCTCCATTTTCATAGTAATCGCAAAAACAGCAACTTCCTTACCTTTTGGAATCGTCTTTAATTCATTTTTATAGGCTTTGGGCGAAAAAGCCAGCCTCCTGCTGTCCGCCGCCTGGCATTGAAGCATCGGGACAATTGCCGGAAAACCGTCATCTGATACCCATGAGATAAACTTAAGCGCATCCAGCCTGTTAAAAATATCTTCAGCAAACGGCCTGAGAATCCTCTCTGCGCTCCCGGTTCGCAAACCACCCTTGGCAATTTTTGTGAGAAGCGATGCATATACAATGTTTGCCAGCGGAAGATCTTCTCTTTCAGTCTTTTCGACAAGATCGAGATAGTGAACCGTATTAATGCCGAAATAGGCATTATACCGGAACATGGGAAGGTTGTTATAGGCCTCAAACTCAGGCCCTTCCTTCCTGAAATGAGTCCATTTTGCTTTACCGCGCCATATTTTTCTGTCAAGCGTCATAATTGAAAACCCGACCTTACGATTCTTCTGGATAAATTCCTTGCTTTTTCCCTTGCAAAACTCACCCAGTGTAAGCAAGGTTGGTCCGGCGGCCTGGATGGATGTTATCAATGAAATATGGGGGCGTCCTTCCGGGTTTACGGAAGCAACAAGGCCGATTTTTTCCTCCGGTTTGAAAGCCTCTATCTCATCTGCATCAAATGCTATTTTTTTTTCCGGCATAATATATGACCTCCTCTTGTAGTAAACCGCCGAATTACCATGAAACTTTTTTGGTTATTCCGCAACATTTTCCGTATCCGCCAGAGGGTCTTCCTCAAGTCGTGTGGAGCCGCTCCAAAAAACAATACCAGGGTCTACTCCGGAGCTTCTTGCAGCTCCTGCAAGCGTTTCCATAAAATCTTTTTTTAAAAGCAGGCTCTCCTTCAGCATCCACTCCCGCCCGAGTCTTGTATATTTATCTCTGCAAAGATTGTTAAAAGCGCAAAGTTCCCATCGATCTACGACACCTTTAAGATTTTCAGCTATAAACCTTCCGATTCCCGTAATATTTTCCTCCGTGGCTGTTAACCCCGGAATTACGGGTGTTCTTATCCATAGTGTTGCAGGATACAAATGAGACTTCATATATTCTGAAACATAAAGGAGATTTTGAAAAATTTTTTCATTGGTCTCACCGGTAAATTTTTTATGCTTTTCAGGATCGGTCTCCTTGAGATCATAAAGCACCATAGATGAATAGGGGAGAAGCAGGTCAAATGCCTCTTTGGAACACAGACCGCATGTATCCAGTGCTGTATGCAGGCCTCTTTCCCTGAGTGATTTTAAAAATTTTGCCACAAATTGCGCCTGCATTCCCGGTTCTCCTCCGGAAATCGTTATGCCTCCTTTTGACTTCTCAAAATATGCTCTGTCCTTTATCACTTCATGAGTCAGATCCTCAAGAGTCCACTCCTTTCCCAGAATCTCCATTGCGGTTGAAGGACACTCTTCTGCACAGGTACCGCAGCCAATGCACCTGGATCGGTCTATTTCCATTCCATCCCCCTCCAAAGAAAGGGCTCCGGACCGGCATACATCAACACAAGTCCTGCACCCAATGCACCGCGTTCCAATCCACTGAACCTGAGGCTTTGGTGAAATGCTCTCCGGATTATGACACCATGTGCATCTCAGGCTGCATCCTTTGAAAAAAACGGTTGTCCGGATACCCGGTCCATCCTCTGTGGACATCCGCTGGATTTCAAGAACCCGTGCTTTGAGAATGCCATTCTGTTTTGATGTGCTCATGATTTTACTGCTTCACTTAAAAACGTTAAACATAAATTGAGCGATTGTTTTCAACATTTTTAAAATTTGAAACGCTCATTTTAGGTTAGAATGCATTATGGCTTACCCTCTGAATCACTTCATTCTGAAGTTCTCTTCCGACGGTAGTAAAATAGGCGTTATAGCCGGTTATACGCACAAGAAGATGCCGATAATCCTGAGGATTTTTCTGAGCATCCAGCAATATTTCCGGATCAAGCATATTCATCTGAAGAGCGGTCCCCCCATTTTCAGTATACCCTCTTAAAAATGCCTTGAACTTTTCTCTGTGCTCCGGATCTTTGATAATCGATGGATTAAACGTAATTGTATGACTGGCACCATTGGGAAGCCTGTTTACGTAATCCTCCCAGCAGCCGGCTGTTTCCGACTTTCCGCCCAGAACTTTTCCGACCGAATTGGTGTTGGCTGTAGGGCCGTTGATATCCGCTCCATTTGTCGGGCAGATTGCATTTGAAAGAAACTGCCCTTTTTCACGTCCATCCGCACTGGCGGCCATGATATATCCATCGCCGGCCCAGTAGTTCCAGCTCAGCATCCCTGGTCTGAATCGCCGGCCTGTTGAAATGGTTTTGTGTTTCCAGGTTTCATCGCACCAAAGCTCCATTACCTTTGCTGCCAGTTCATCTGCCTTGTCATCATCACGGCCATATTTGAGGGCTTTATTCTTTGCCATGGCCTGAAGTACTTCATGGCTTTTCCAGTTCTTTTTCATGGCTTCAATCAATTCCGCCATGGTACATTTTTTTTCGTCAAATACCAGATATTGAATAGCAAGCAGGGAATCAACTGTCGTGGCATACGTCACAGCTTCAATCGTTGTATGGCTGATTTCAGCCCCCCCTTGCGTAACATCAAGGCCTTTTCCAGCGCAGCCCGTTACAAGACAGGACAAATACGGCGTGGAAAAAAATTTTGCACGTATGGATTCGGAGCACTCATACAGATCAACGCATTTCTTTATAATATACTCGGTCTGAGTCTTATAGGCGTTCCAGAATTCCTCCCATGATGTAAAGGAGGCTGCATCCCCGGTGACGGGACCGTCCTGGGCAATCTTCTCTTCCTTGCCTGTCATGGGATTTTTATACGGAAGCAGATCCCGTCCCCCGGTCATGGCAAGCTCCACCGCTTTCAAAAGATTGAGGTTGTTGTCAACCGTTCCCGACCTGTCGTTCCCCACCATGGTATTTTCAAGGCAGCCCACCGGCGCATAATCATACACGTTTCCTTCATGAATCAAATGGGAGATGCCGGACTTTTCCGCTTCAAGCATCATGCCAGCCATTGAACGTTCATCAAAATTGAGTAGAAAAGGCGCTCCCTGGCTGGAAGAAATCATGTCTACCAGGCGGTCCAGAAGCTCATCCGGCGAGTTTCGATGAAGCCTTACATTTGGTTTGGGTTCAAGAATGGGGGTCATTTCATCGATCACCTCAAGAAAGGCATACGTGAGATCATTGGTCAAATCCTTTCCGTCTTTTCCCATCCCGGAAAGAGTAATAAGCTGACCGAATCCCGCTGTGATTCCCTGATTGCCGTTTCGAATCATGGCGTCATATGCCGTATTGCAGTGAATCCAGAAACATTTTAATATCTCCTTTCCGAACTCCCGGTTCATTCCTTTTTCGATAGAATCTTTCCAAAAGGGAAGAAGATACTGATCAATCCTTCCGAAAGAGATACCCGGGCCAGGATAATTTTCATCACTCATGATCAGCATGTGGCTAATCCAGAGAGCCTGAATCGCCTCCCAGAATGTTTCAGGAGGCTCCCATGGAACCCGATCAAGATTTCTTGCCATCTGCAAAAGTTCTTCTTTTCTTGTTTTTTCCTTTTCTTTATTTGCAAGATCCCGGCAAAGTTCTGCATACCCCGCAGCAAAATCTCTCGGCATGGTTGCAGCCGTCATCATGGCCCGCAGCTGTTCGCCCTTTGGGCCGCTTTTTTCTTTGTTTGCAAGCCGGCTGTATTTTTCTTCAAGGTCCTCATGAATTCCTTTCCACCCGATTTTCAGCGCAACCTCATAACCTGGAATAAGATGGCCGCTTGTGGCGCCGGCATTGCCATACCCATGATCATGAAACCATTTCATCCTGGCTCTTGCGCCGTTTTTACCGACCGTCAGCCGGTTATATGTTTTCTGCTCCTTTTTATTCAGACAAAAAGACGACTGGATGTTAAATCTTCCCCCTGCAATCAGGTCGCCCGGCAGAATCTCCTTTGGCACATAATGAAGCATGGTCTCCCGAACGAACCATGCCCTTCTCTCCACAATACTCCATGACCAGAAGTCCTTATCCAGGTCCACCTTTCTCGCCGCCTGCCGATATGAACCCAGCATCGTCTGCATGAGCATATACGCTTCAGGGACAATATAAAATGTCATCTCGTTGAACTGAACATCCCATGGAGTGCCGGTGGTCCAACTGGTAAACTCATTGTTCCATGCCCGATCCGTCCCTTTGAAATAATAGTCCCTGAGCCAGGAAATCCTTGCCGAGAGACTTTTTGGCGTTTTGATACCCGGAATGTCCTTTTTTAAAGCCGATACGCTCATAATGACCTCCTTATTCTGTTATTACAGCTCTCAAATGCTTCTCTCCATGTGAAAGCAGATTCTCCATAATTTTCAGCGCAGTTTTTTCATCCCTTTTTTCCACCGCATCCGCAAGATTGTTGTGAAATTCAAGAACAGCCTGAATTACAGAAGCATTGCGAAAAAACAATCCGGTGAGGTTGGTGTAAAACTGTTTAAAAGAATTCAGAAGAAGCGGATAGCTGAAATTATCGGTAGCCATTGCCAGAAGCAGGTGGAACTCAAAATCAAGATCGATCAGTTTGTCAGTATTCCTTTTATCTTCATCCTCTTCCTTTTTGACAATCTTTTTCAGTTCTGAGGCTTGCAGATCCGTACGATTCCGGGCAGCCAGTTTTGCATTTTCCATTTCAAAAAGGATTCTCATCTTAAGCAGTCCGTCCAGGAGCTTTGGCGCAAGCTTTCCATTGTGATAGTTAACAAGAGAGTTCAAAAGCGCTACCGAGCCATCCTTCCGGTAATCATTGACGATTGTACCGACTCTCGGTTTCAGGGAAACCAGTCCCTTTGCCGCGATATCAACAAGCGCCTCATGAACTACGGGTCTGCTGACCCCCAGCTGCAGGGCAAGCTCCCTTTCAGACGGAAGCTTCTGTCCCGACGACAGCTTCCCTGAAATAATCAGTTCCTCAAAGCGGGCAACACATACATCTTTGAGCGCCTCCGCTTTTATCGGTCTCAGTGCAGCTAACATATTCCTCCTCTTCTGGTTGGTGGTATTACCAGATTACCAGCCAAATTCATATTTGTCAAGGGGGGCGATAGCCAGCATTAAAAGCAAACCCTATCGGACTGACCCTCATGGCAGAACCGTTTCCCCAACTGTTGTATGGTCTGCTTTCCGGGCTGAAAAGCCAGTTAAAAAAGGCAACGCCATAGCCGGAATTCGGATATTTTTTACCAAATGTTTTCATCTCGGCCGCATAATCGCTCCGGTTCAATATAGCTGATGCAACGGCAATCGTGAGGACGGTATCGTCCGTAAAACAGGAGTCTTCTGCGAACAGAGGGAAAGAGGTAGTTTTGATCGGTCTTGCTTCATAAACAGATCCTATAATATCCCCTGCAATAGCCCCGAACATGGCTTGCCCCTTTAGGCTTCACACGCTATACGTGAAATCACAAACTTAAACCAGATGCACTTCATGTGTTCTCTCAGCGATCAAGTGGCCTCTGAGTGAAATCTATTGAGGTCATTTGGAAAGTGTTCTTCGTGTAGCGTAAAGTCAAATTTGAAACTGTCTGAGGGAGCTTGCGACCGAGTTTTTCAAATTTAGTGGAGCAAATGATAGAACACTCCAAATGCTGAAATCAACGAACGATGAGGCTCTTGATCACCGTTCAATCGTCACCTGTTTATGACATCGGCTATACTCCGTCAAACTACCGACCGGCGGCACGAATATCCGACTTGTTTTTCGGCTGCCAGCGCAGTCCCCCTTTGAAACCATATGCCCGATAAATATAAAACACATTGGCAGGCTCCCTGGATCGCTTTGCTTTGCCAAAAATCGGATCGCGAAAGGCTTCCACCTTTATAGGATCGTCAACACGTTCAAACACCTCAATCAGTTTGGTCTTATGGTCTTTGGAATCAATCGTCACACCCACTGCATCCCAGCCCAGTATATCCTTATCTTCCCACCAGTAATCGTAGACATTGGGCCTTCTCCATTTGTTTATTGAGACGGTTTGCGGTTGACCCGGGGTGTAAAAAGCGAGTTCACTTGCCAATTGATAACTGTCCCCAAAAAGAAAGGTTCTGTCCTGCCTGGGCATGGTCTTCATCGCTATTTCTGCATTTCTGCCAAGATGTTTCCAGCCGATGGTTTCGCTGGCAACTCTGTCAAGGTGTTTTGGAAGAGGGAGAATCGGCCAGACAACATGAGCCAGCAGAACCGCAGTAAGCAAATAGGACGTCACATTCGCCCATGGCCAGATCCGCTGCCCGATTCCTGGTCTCTCTCCTTTTGAAGATTTTCTTCTGGCATAAAAAGCGGCCGCCAGAACCGATGCCGTCAAATATCCTGCACCCGGCCAGTTTCCATAGACCCGAGTATGAAGGCTGAGAATCGCGAACATGGCGAACATGGGAAATGATGTCCAGAAAAGATATTTATAAATCCATTGCTGACCATCCTTTCTGAAAACATTGATCCAGGCGAAGATAACCAGAAGAAAAACAAGGGGAGAGAGAAGTGCCGCCTGGGAACCAAGATAATCACCAAAATATTTTATGTGCAGTGCAAAGCTTTCATTTGCGCCGCCGATATGCGCGACATGTCTTACAGATTTCCAGCCGTTCACGGCATTCCAGTAAACAACCGGAAAAAACATCAAAAAGCCTAAAAATAAACCGATATATGGACGGATGGAGAAAAGCTGTTTCCTGTGCTCTTTGGAAAGAATCCCGAAGATATATGCCCCTGGAAGAAAGATGACCATGGTATATTTGCTGAGTATTCCAAAACCGAACCAGAACCCCGCAAGAAGCCAGTGAGACCATTTTCCGCTTTCATAGCCGCGTATGACAAAATAGCTTGCACCTGCCCATCCCGCAGCCTGCAATGCGTCCGTAGTCGCCAGAAGACCGCCTACATTGAATTCAAGAATCCCCTGGGTTAACAGCGCTGTGTTAAATGCTGCGGCAGGACTTATATATCGACGCGCCATTGCTACAAGGAACAGGCATGCAACAGACATCGAAAGGATGGAGGGAAGACGAACCGCCGTTTCGGTCTGACCCAAAAGTTCGGTGGAAAGTCTTATGGCCCAGCCGATCATGGGGGAGTTGTCATGATAACCCAAGGCAAGTTGTCTGCCCCACTGCCAGTAGTTTGTTTCATCCGCAACGAGAAGGAATGCACCCGAGTAAAATATTCTGAAAATCGTAAGTCCTGCGATCAGGCTCCAGGCTGCGAGTATATACATCCGGCCATTTTCTGTATTCATATGCGTCTTTCCCCTGATAAAATGAGCAATATAACTTCACCTCATGTGGTTATAAATTTAAAGTTTTACTGAAAATTCAAACCCGTCCGGCAGAGGAATTGTAATGGACTTAAAACCGTTTTCCGGATTCTGCACGTACGCAACATATGACGAAAGTGTTTTTTTGATAAACGGTGAACAAACATTGTCAGCCAGCACGACTCCCCCGACCCTCAGAAAAGGCGAAAGCATCCTGAGAATTGGAATATACAGATCCTTTGACCCGTCCAGAAGAATCATATCGATTTCACCACCTGGATCAGCCAAAGATTCTACTGCATCACCCCTGCGTATATCTGTGTGTTGGGCGAGACCGGCAGCTTCCAGGTTTTCTTCTGCTTTTTTGGCCTTTTCTTCAATGAACTCCGACCCAATAACAATTCCACCCCCATTATCCTTTATTGCCGAGGCAAGATAAATTGTTGAAAAACCAAACGCCGTTCCGAATTCAATAATTCGCCCGGCATGGATGGATCTCGCCGTATTATAAGCGATGATGCCGTGTTCAGGTGAAAATTGCAGAGAGAGGTCCGACATTTTATGATATTGATCCGTGAACGAAGGGCTGCGTCCAAGCAGTTTTTGAAAAAGATAGGGAAGCATCCTGAAAGCAAATTTGGCATGATCCATTTTTGCAGACTGATGCAGTTTTTCAAGAACGGCTGCTACAGCAGGACTATCCAGAAAGCATTTGTGCTGGCTGGTGAAATTATTTTTTAAGTTCATTCTCAAACACCTATGCTTTTACGTATATCTTAAAAAACCATTTCCCCGACCAGCCAAAAAAAAGTTGGAATCTCGACAAATTACATCGCAAACGACAAGTATAGAGCGGTTTCAATAACTAGTGCCCATCCATTAATGGCTATTTTGTCCCAGTCTGGTTGAATGTAACCAGTATATCAAAATTCGGCCCAAAACAAGAAAATAACCATTCGATATAGATTTAAAAAGGTTACATATGCTTAGGGCATTTTAATATCAATCAAAAAGCATGATAAACACACTACCGTATTCCCAAATTTTTACACATATTAACATGTAACATTATGGTTTTATAAGTTTTATTTGAATTCGTTTCGATTCTGTTCCAATTAAAATCTGAAGTAGAATCAGGTTATAGTTGAAAGATATGCCTGAAATAGGTATGTATCTAAAATTAAAAATGGATCGCTCGAAATTGAGAATGGATATATCGAATTGTTCTTCAGAATTTGGTAAAAAATGGAAAAGCACTACACAAAGATTTTCATCACTGTCATCGGTATTAAGCTGCTTCTCGCGTGGTTATTTCCGGTGATATCGGATGAGGTTTACTGGTATACGCTGGGCCAGCACCTTGACGGCAATTACTATGACCATCCGCCTATGACCGGATGGGTGATCTATGCTTTTTCCTCTCTGGGGTCACACATTTTTTACTGCAGGCTCTTTCCGATCCTCTGCGGTATTATCGTTGCGCTGGGAATCCTCCTTTTTGTCCAGCGTGTATATCATGACCCGGTAAAGGCGAAACTGGTGTCGCTGGCATTTCTCGTGGCACCACTGAACATTCTGTTTGTTCCCATGCTTCCGGATACCGCATTGTTCCTGTTTATTTTTTTATCCGGAATGTTCTTTTGTTACGGCATTCACCGGGAAAAGGGAGTTCATATTTTTATCTCCGGAATTCTCCTGGGCCTTGCGGTTTTAAGCAAATACTTTTCCGGGCTGCTTCTGATCGCAATCATCTTCTCCCTGATCTTTCATCCGGAAAAAAAGCGGGCCATACGGTATCTTTTAATTTTTCTGGCAGGAGCTGTTCCGTTCGTGTTGCTGCATCTCTACTGGAACTATACCCACTGCTGGACAAATATCATGTTCAATGTGATCAACCGCAACCGGAGTATCCGGATGGATTATGGCGGATTTATGAGTTATATCGCCTTTCAATTCTACCTTACCACTCCCTGGTGCCTTCTTTACATCAGCAGACATAGAAAAGAACTGAAAGAGGCTCTCAAAAAGTATAAAAATCTTTTTTTCTGGCTGTACCTCATTCCCATTCTTATTTTCGGAATTGTATCCTTTCAGGAAACAGGCCTGCACTGGTATATTGCATTCTACCCCTTCTTTTTTATGCTTCTGGTTTACCTTAAAAAGGATGAATTAATAAAAACGATCAAGTACACGGCCCTGTTCAGTCTGATACACATTATCCCTGTTTTTACCGTGCTGTCCCTGCCTGTGGAGACATTTAAAAATCATGAATATTATCATGATCTTGTGCTCTGCACACACGGAGATGAGCTTGCTGAAAAGATAGAAGAAAAATATGGAGATAAATATATTTTAGGGACCAATGGTTACTACACCTCGGGTGCTCTTAATTATTTCAGCGGAAAAAATGTAATTGTTTTTCATGATGATTCAAAATTTGGAAGAGAGGATGACAAGGTTACTGATTTCCGGGAACTTGACGGCAAAAACATTCTTATCCTGTCTACACTGGATATCAAAGACGATTACAGCATCTACTTTGACAGGCTGAGGTTTGATTCTATAACCATAAGGGAAAACCGCTTTAACATCGCCCTTGGAGAGGGGTTTAACTATAAAATCTATCGTGATCGATTTTTAACAAAAGCCCTTGAAAAATGGTATGATATTCCGGATTATCTGCCGGTGGGAGACTGTTTTTTTTATAATAAATACTTTCCGGAACGGTATAATAATTAGAACTGATATGAAAGCTGTTATTTTTGACGTTGACGGAACCCTTTACGATCAAAGAAAATTGCGTTTACGGATGTTATCTGATATGTTCGCAGCGTTGCTGCGCCATCCCCGAAATCTTTATGATTTTAAAATCATTCGGGATTTTAGAAAGGTAAGAAAAAAAAACATTTTTCTCTCCGAAGCGAAAATTAAAGAACGCCAGTACTTATGGGGGGCAAGTGTTTCGGGAGTTCCCGTAGAAAGGGTGAAAACAGTTGTAAGAAAATGGATGTTCGAGAAGCCCCTCCGCCATCTGTCTGCATGCAGATTTGAAGGAACGGCTGAATTATTTAATTATTTAAAAACAAATAAAATTCGAATCGGTATTTTCTCGGATTATCCGGTCATCCGGAAACTTGAAGCCCTGAGGTTGACGGCAGACGAGGTTGTATGTGCTCTGGACGAGGATGTTGACCGGCTGAAACCTGACCCAAAGGGGTTGTATGTTGCGGCTGAGAAGCTGGGAGTCTCTGTTCGCGACTGCCTCTTTATCGGAGACCGGGATGACAAGGACGGCGAATGTGCAAGAAGGGCCGGGATGTCCTTTATGATTCTGGATCGGAAGCAGAATTTTTATCGATCCCGAAAAACCTATGACCGGATTGGCAGTTGGATAAACAAATGACAAGGCTAAAATCCTTTTTAAAACTTGCACGCCCAAATCAATACCTGAAAAACGGTTTTATCTGGCTGCCGCTCTTTTTCGGATACAGACTCGAGACTTTTGATGCGGTTGTGGATACCGCTCTGGCATTTGCGGCCTTTTGCTTTGCAGCCAGCTCCATATATGTCATCAACGACATAAAAGATATCGAGGAAGACCGCCGGCATCCGACAAAAAAATTCAGACCGCTTGCGAGCGGCGAATTGAATCACACCGAGGCCCTGATCTTTTTCAGTTTTCTTGTTCTTATGGCCGGGACAATCTCCTTCCTGTTTTTACCAATTCAATTCACATTGATTGTCGGGTTCTATTTTTTTCTGAATATTGCATATTCATTTTATCTGAAACATATCGCCATAATCGATGTAATATGCATCGCCATGGGGTTTGTTTTTCGAATTTTCGCAGGAGGATATTCGGCAGATGTCGTGATCAGCCCCTGGATCATCATCATGACATTTTTGCTTGCCCTTTTCCTGGCTCTTGCCAAGCGCCGGGATGACCTGGTCCTGGCGGATGACGGGCGTGGCGCCCGCAAATCTCTTCACGGATACAATATGGAATTTGTATCCTCTGCGATGGTGGTAATGGCTTCGGTTATCATTGTTTCCTATCTGCTGTACACGGTTTCTCCGGAAGTAATCCAAAAACACCATACCCATAATCTTTACCTGACTAGCTTCTGGGTTATTATAGGACTGCTCCGGTATATGCAGATTACGTTTGTAAAGAAAGGCAGCGGTTCTCCCACGATGGTCCTGCTCAAGGATCTGTTCCTTCAGGCGGTTGTTTTGTTATGGCTGGTGAACGTTTACTGGCTGATTTACTGAGATTGAAACCCACTTCTTTGGAGGGTGGAATTTTTTAACGATAGAGCAAAAAATCCCTTACACGAGGATGAATGAAACTGACGAGCTGGGGAAGATACCCCCACATAGACACAACCGGAGCATCTTTTGAAACAACGGATCAACTGGCTGCTCTTCTGAAAAAAAACGGAGACCTGATAGCCTATGGGATGGGCCGCAGCTATGGGGACAGCGCTCTCAACTCAAGAGTAGTCTTTTCAAAAAGATTCAACAAAATAATCGATTTTAACCCCGAGAAGGGACTGTTAGTCTGTGAAAGCGGCGTCTCCCTGGAAGAGATCATCAACATATTCATGCCGCGCGGATGGTTCCTCTCTACTACCCCGGGTACAAGGCTGATTACAGTTGGAGGGGCAATTGCAAGTGATGTTCACGGAAAAAACCACCATACGGCCGGATGTTTCAGCGAAAGTGTCGAGTCATTTGAAATCATGCTGCCCGATGGAGAGATCCTTCAATGCAGCCGGGAAGAAAACCCCGGAATCTTCCATGCAACATGCGGCGGAATGGGACTGACCGGTATTATCTTAACCGCAGCCATAAAACTTCAAAAGGTAAGAAGCTCCTATATAAGAGAAACCGTTAAACGGTGTCAAAACCTTGAAGAAGTTTTTGCATGCTTTGAGACATATAAAACAACAACCTACTCTGTTGCATGGATCAACTGCCTTGTATCCGGAAGCGATGTCGGCAGATCAGTGCTTATGGCAGGAGAACATGCGGAAACAGGTTCTCTTGAAGTTAAATTAAAGCAGCCGATCTCTGTCCCGTTTGATTTCCCCGGCTTTTGTCTGAACCGTTATTCGACAAAACTTTTTAACTGGCTTTATTATCATTCCAGGCCTTCCTTTGTTGAGAACAGGCTTGTTTCTCTTGATCAGTTTTTTTATCCGCTTGACAGCATCGGACACTGGAACCGAATTTACGGTAAAGGTGGCTTTACGCAGTATCAGCTAGTGCTTCCAAAGGCGGCAAGCTATGATGGGCTAAATGTTATTCTGAAACGAATTGCAAAAGCCGGCCTGGGATCTTTCCTTGCTGTTTTAAAGCTGTGCGGTCCTCAAAATGATAACGACCTCTCCTTCCCTATGGAAGGATACTCGCTTGCACTGGATTTTAAAATTGAACGCAGGCTGTTCCCATTCCTGGATGAACTGGATCAGATTGTACTGGATTACGGGGGAAGACTTTACCTGACAAAAGATGTGAGAATGCCGAAGCATGTGTTCCAAAAAGGATATCCAGGATGGGAAGCCTTTGCGGAGCTGAGAGAAAAAACGGGAATGAAGAAAAAATTCAATTCTCTTCAGTCCAGACGATTGGGGGTATAAAAATATGAATCTTCTGATTTTAGGAGCCAATTCCGATGTCGCGTATGCGGTTGCCAAGACATTTGCAAAACATAAAAAAGCTGATATTTACCTTGCATCCCGTGATATGAAACTTCTTGAAAAAAAGGTGCGGGATTTAAAAACACGATATGAAATCAAAGCTGCCTGCTTTTATTTTGATGCCATGGATTTCGAATCCCACCTGAAATTCTATCAATCATTGGACCCGAAGCCGGATGGTGTGGTTTATGCCGCGGGTTATATGCCGGATCAGGAAGCCGCTCAAAAAGATTTTAAAGAAGCAAAAAAAATATTTGAAATTAATTTCTCAGGCGCTGCTGCCATCCTGGAAATTGTCGCAGATGACTTCCAGAAACGCGGGCACGGATTTATAATCGGAATCAGTTCCGTTGCAGGAGAAAGAGGCAGGCAAAGCAACTACATATATGGAGCCTCCAAAGCGGCATTTACGGCATATCTCAGCGGACTCCGTAATCGTCTTTTCAAGAAAAATATTCAGGTTCTGACTGTACTGCCGGGTTTCATTAATACAAAGATGACTGAATCGATGGATCTTCCCGGATTGTTGACCGCCCAGCCGGATGAAGTGGCGGAATACATTTACAAAGCATTCCGGAAAAACAGGGATGTCCTTTATACGAAATGGTACTGGAAATGGATAATGGCTGTGATCAAAGGGATCCCCGAAAAAATTTTTAAACGGATGGGGCTATAGCTCCGTTTCATTACATCCTTGTAGAAAACCATGAAAATCAATACCATCATTAACAAATATCTTCTGAAAGAGATGATGCCGCCCTTTGTCATCAATCTTGCTTTTTTTACGTTTATCTTCCTGATGACCAAGATACTCGAAATTACCAACCTGATTGTAAACTATCGGGTCAGTCTCCTGAATGTCCTTTTGATGCTGATTTACTCTATGCCGTTCTTTCTTGAATTTATTATACCCATGTCCGTTATGATGGCAGTTCTTCTGACCTTTCTGCGCATGTCAGGCGACAATGAAATTATTGCCCTCAAATCCGGAGGCATGAGCATGTACGGACTTTTGCCCCCTGTGCTTCTTTTCTGTCTGTTCGGTTTTCTTCTGGCCGGCTTTGTCGGCATATGGGGGCTGCCCTGGGGCAAAAGTTCTTTTACCAGGCTTGCAGTTGAAGTGGCTGAAACCAGCATTCATGCGGGCTTTAAGGAAAGAACATTTAACGACAGCTTTGATGGTGTAATGCTCTATGTAAACCGGATTGAAACAAAAAACAAGGAACTCATCGATGTGTTCATTGAAGAAAAGAAATCCGCAGGGCTTGTCAATACTGTGATATCACCAAAAGGCCTTCTCTATAAAGAGCCTGATAAACATATTTTTCATTTAAGGCTTTTTGACGGTATGATCAATCAGGTTGACCTTCAGAATCGTACTGTAAGAACCATCCGTTTTGATGAATATGAAATCAATCTGGATCTGAAACAGGAGATTACCGGCGGGACTGATCGGAAAAAGAGTATCGAAGAGATGAGCCTGTCCGAATTGAAACGGTTTGCCGAAACTGCGGCCAAAAAGGATGCAAGATACTATACCGCTCTGATGAAGTATTATGAAAAATTTTCCGTTCCATTTGCCTGCTTTGCATTAGGCCTTCTTGCAATGCCCCTTGGCATGCAGTCAAAAACGGAAAGACGGTCTCTGGGAGTAGTAACCGGTATGGTGCTTTTTTTTATTTATTATATTATGTTATCCGTGGGATGGTCCTTTGGGGAATCCGGTGCTTATCCACCGATTATTGGCATGTGGGCTCCCAACATGGTTATGACCGTAATCGGCCTTTTCCTCTTCATAAGAACGGCAAAAGACCGGCCTGTGGGGATCGATTTTATCACATACAGAATAAAACGCCTGCTGCGCAGGTTTACAGGCAAATCCGTTTTCGCATGACATTATTAAACAAATACCTTCTGAAAGAAATTATTAACATTTTTTTCATTGTGCTCACACTGGTAATCGGTATTTTTATTACCGTTGACTATCTTGGCACAATGGATGAGTTTATCCATTCAGGAATTTCTCTTCAAAGAGCCTTTGTCTATGTCCTTCTGAAAATACCTTTTGTCGTGACCCAGTTCATTCCTGTTGCCCTGCTGCTGTCAACACTCATAGTTTTCGGGCTGATGAGCAAAAACAACGAGATTATTATTTTAAAAAGCAGCGGTATCAGCATCTTCTATCTCCTGCGTCCGGTAATGCTGATCGGTTTTATTTTTTCGATTACCCTTGTTTTTCTGGCAGAGATTACCGTGCCCATTACCATGTCGAAATCAAACGCCATCAAGCACAAAGAGATTCGAAAAGATGACGCGATTGCTTCAAAAGGAAAAAACATCTGGATAAAGGGAAAGCGCAAAATCATTCATATCAAATATTTTCATCCTGCAGAAGAAATGATTTTTGGCGTTACCTGTAACTTTTTTAATGATGATTTCAAGATGATCAAACGAATTGATGCAAAAAAGGGAAATTTCAAAGCCGGGAAATGGATGCTGCAGGATCTGATGAGGCAGGTGCTTGATGAAAATTCCGGAGAATACCTTATTTCTTTCCATGATACGATTACTGAAAAACTCGATTTCTTTCCGGAAGATCTTCAGAAAGCAGTAAAAAAGTCCGAAGAGATGAATTTTAAGGAGCTCTTAAACTATATCCGGAAGGTTGAAGCAGAAGGATATGATGCCACAACCTATCGTGTTGATCTATATTCAAAGACCGCATACCCTTTTGTCTGTCTGATCATGGTGCTTATCGGGACAGGGCTCACGGCAAGGGGGAAGCTGGGAAAGGGTCTGCCGAGAAGTATTGCCATCGGACTTGGAATTGCTTTTCTTTACTGGGTTTTTTACAGCTTTTGTCTTTCTTTGGGATATGGCGGGCTTCTGCCCCCTGTTGTTGCCGCCTGGGCAGCCAATATTGTTTTTCTGTGCTTTGGCTCGCTCTCTCTCCTGAATGCTGAATGAGAATCATTATGCCCTGAGAAAAATCGAAAAATTCTTTCTTGATAATTTGCCGGAAATCATCAATAATACCTAATTCTTAAATGCATATAAAAAGGGGGGGCTATATGGAAACTGGACAAAAAATCCTGGTTGCTTTAGATGATTCCGAAAACGCCATCCGGGCGGTCGAGCATGTTGCAAAGTTCTTCAACCCATCAAATGAAATCACCCTTTTCAGCGTTCTGCAGGACACCATCACTCTCTTCAACATGAACCATCCTGAACTGACCCCTTACTTTATGGCTCAGCAAACATATTTCGGGGAACTGGAGGAAAAACAGAAAAGCATTGTCGAAGAGGCTCAGAAAAAAGCCAAAAAAATTCTATTGGATGCAGGGTTCAATAAAGAAAACATAGCCGTAAAATCGCAGCATAAGCAAAAAGGAATTGCCCGGGATATCATAGAAGCCGCTTCAGGTTATGATATCATCGTTATGGGCAGAAGAGGGCTTTCCGGTATTCAGGAATTTCTTCTGGGAAGCGTTTCACACAAGGTGCTCCATTCGGTAAAAAATATTTCCGTTCTGATTGTGAATTAGCAATCCATAAAAGTTTTCATAAAAAAAAACAGGGCCATCGTTCGGCCCTGCTGAATATTGCTAAAAATTATGACCCCTCATTCTTCAAACCGATACATTCGGTTTGCTCAAATCGGTTTCACTTTTATCGCCTGCTCTCCTTTATCAGTCTTTTTAACCTCGTAAGATACTTTGTCAGACTGCCTTAAGCCAAAAAAACCATGATCTTCAATACCGGTCTTGTGAACAAAAATTTCACCGTTGTCTTCCGTTTCGATAAACCCATATCCTTTTTTCTCACTATACCATTTAATCTGTCCTTCAGCCATTAACTGAATCCTCCTCACGCTAGAGTGTTGAAAGATTGTTTACATGTATGAATAACACTTAGAATCGGAAAAAGCAAATAAGCTGAAATTAAATAAAATATTAATACGTCATTCTAACCGGCGACTATCTGTTTAAGCCACAATTTCAAACCGATAGAAAAATAAATATACTGCGGAGCTTCTGAAAAGATATGCAGTGTCGAGCCCTGTTCACCCCTTTTGCATTTCATTTACGGCTGCTCCCGGTTTATTTTTTCCAAAGCAGCAAGTGTTGCCGCTGTAGCGCCATAGCCCGGAGCAAAAAACCAGCCGATTAACGGAATAAGAAGCAGCAGGATAAATCCCATGCCGACACCGGTTACCCTGGCTCTGTTTTTGCGTGCAAAGTCGATGCTTTCCGAAACAGTATACCTTTTTCTTTCCAGGGTATAGTCTATCAGGCCAAAACCGCCGTAATACGACTGAATCAGAAAAATCAGCACCGGAGAAAGTATCGCTCCGATTAAAGGGACAATGCCGATAAGCCAGGCCATCATAGTTAAAAAAAGCATCCAGCCTATATTTCTTAAGTTTATTATGAGACTTCTGATGATGTCCCGGAAAAAATCTTTTATCTGAAATTTCGGTGGCTCCTGATTATAAATTCTTTTTTCAACAATTTCAGATAAAAAGCCCAGAACCGGTGAGAAAAAGATAAGGACAATCTGTTGATAGGACAGATATCCGATTATGATGAGAAACAGCCATAAAAGGATCGAAACAATAACATACGTTGTATCGCCACTGATAAATCCGGGTATCCATTTCTCATTCACATATTCTGACATGCCTGAGAAATAGATCACACCGAGAATTGCCAAAATCAGAATATAGCAGAAGCTCAATATGCCCGGTATGGCAAGCCAGGGCCATAGTCTATATTTAAAAATTACCTGATTTGCCTTTTTGTAACTTATTATACCGGCAAGCAATTCCTTTAAAAACATAAACAGACACTCCGATTTCCGGGCAGCATCCACGCGTTTAACAAAACTATCGACACGGCCTGTCGTGAGTAAAAAAAGCTATAAGTCCATTTTCAATGCACACTCAACACAAAAGTACGTTTCGGGAATAATCATCAGTCTCGCAATCGGAATCTGTTCTTCACATTTTTTGCATAGCCCAAAATCCGGATCATCGATCATCTTCAGTGCGGATTCAAGTCGAGATAAAGTTGATTTGGTCTTGCGCAGCACCTCTTCATTTATACTTTTGCTGCTTATGGCTTCCATGCGGGTAAGTCTCCCGATCGCATTGTCAGGAGAGATCGGTCTGGTCAGCTTTTGATAGGACAAGATATCTTCCTTTAAAATAATAATCTTTTCCCGGATCTGACCTTCAAGTTTTTCTTTTTCTTTTTTTAAGAGGGCACTCATAAAATATAGAATTGTCGCTATGTTTTTTAAGATATTTTAATAAATCATGATGGACTCGTAAAAAGCCGTCAAATCCTATTCGGTTCTATTAATACAGTCAAACAGTTTCCATCCGGAAATGGCTGTTTCTTTGCAATATATATGACCCTATATATCCGGTTCATAAAAAAGATCTTACTTAAATTGAAATGGTTGTCTGTTTGCCGGAAAATTATCAATTTCAGATTATCCTTTCATATGATATGAAAAAGATCATGAAAAAGCATAAAAACGAAATTAAATCCGAATACAAATATCAGCAGCATTCCCGGTTTTTTGCTCAAATTGCCGAAAACATAAAAGAAGCAGGAGCTGAAGAGTTATCCGAACTCGGCGCCGGGGATATAGTGACAACTTTTCGTGGAATTCATTTTTCTGCTGACAAATCAGCATTGTATCGGATTAATTACAAAACAAGACTGCTTTCACGGATTCTTGCGACACTGGTATCATTCAACTGTCATAATACAGATCGACTGTACGAAAGAGCAAAACAGATAAGATGGGAAGATTTCTTTTCAGAGGGCCATACATTTGCTGTTTCAGGCAATGTTTCGGACAGCAACATTTCTCATTCCAAATTTGCTTCTCTCCGCCTGAAAGATGCTGTTGTGGATTATTTCAGGGAAAAGACCGGCAAACGGCCGGACGTGGATACAATTACTCCGGATATCCGGCTAAACCTTCATATCCGGAAGAATCTGGCAGATATAAATATCGATACATCAGGAGGTGCTCTTCACCGGCGAGGCTACAGAGAGGAGACCGTAGCAGCCCCGATGCAGGAAACCGTTGCCGCGGCAATAGTCCGATTTACCGGATGGGACGGGTCTGTTCCCTTATATGACCCCATGTGCGGCTCAGGAACACTCCTTTGCGAAGCCTTGATGCACTATTGCAGAATTCCTTCGGGAATTTTCAGAAAAAAATTCGGCTTTGAATCTTTGCCCGATTACGACAGCTCTGTGTGGAAGCAGATTAAAAAAAAAGCTGACAGCAAGATACTGGAACTTCCCGAAGGATTGATCTCAGGAAGTGACCTTTCCGGGAACACGGTCAATGCAGCAAGGATTAACCTGATGGGGCTTCATTATGGAAAAAATGTAAAGATTGAAAAAATTGACTTCAAAATGATTCCAAAAATTGAAGGACATGTTATTGTAACTAATCCTCCTTATGGCATTCGAATGGGAGGCGATCAGGACCTTGATTCATTTTACAAAAGCTTCGGCGACTTCCTCAAACAAAAATGCAAAGGGTCAACCGCATATATATATTTCGGAGATCGAAGGTACATTAAAAAAATCGGCCTGAAAGCATCCTGGAAAAAACCCATCAAGGCGGGGGGGCTTGACGGCCGACTGGTTAAATATGAGATGTATTGATGTTCTTCATTTCAAAGCGTCCGGGAGGTTTTTAAAATGTATAGAATACAAATTGAAGAGATATTGGACCTGGATATCGAACTGGTGTTTGAACGGCTGACGGATCATGCAAACTATGATCGGTTTCCGGGTATCAACCATTCTGAGCTGCTGCGCACCGGCAGGCCGAATCCCAATGGTGTGGGGGCATGCCGAAAAATAAAGGCTGGTCCGATTACATTTGAAGAAGATATTGTGGGATATGATCCCCCCAATCTGATGGAGTACCGGGTTGTCAAATCGTTTCCCATTCAGATTGATCACAGGCTGGGCATCGTGAAGCTGGTAAAGCAGGGAAACCAAACAAAGGTCAACTGGGTATCTGAATTTGAAATGCCTTTGCCTATTATCGGACGAATTATCGAGAAAGTCGCTGGTTATAAATTTGCTAAGGCATTCTCGAAACTATTAAAATTTATTGAAAAAGAATGATTATGAAACGCTGGCCTGATGCAAACAAAAACGGCAGGTGATTTTATTCACCTGCCATTTTACATTCTTTTAAATTGGATATATCTATCTCTTCATTTTTATACGGCTCAAGCCGACCAGACCGATCAATCCGGTACCCAGAAGAAACATGGTGGCAGGCTCGAGAACGGAAGTCGGATTCCATAAGCGGTAATGTGAAAGGCCCTGTCGGACTGAAAATTGAAACTCCGTCTCACCTAAAACATACCACACGTCGACGACACCACCATACTTCAGACTGAGATATGCATATCCAGGAGAAAGGTCGATTGTTCCCTCTTGCCATTCATCAGGAAAATCAGTTGGAGCTTCCTTTTCAACATCTGGGTCAACAACATCAGGCAGATCTGGATCGTTTACTGTATTATAAATGTTAACCAGTACGTTTAAATTTTCAACGGTATCGATGTACGGGCTCCCTAAATCATCAAGGGGGGGAGGATATGGAGTTAAATCTTTGTCAAAAGATCCAACAAATATTGGAACAGCTTGCGCCCCAACTACCATACCAAATAAAAATAAAAATAAAGTTGAAACCAGCAATATTTTTTTCATAAGCACTCTCTTTCTATCTTTCTTAATTTGTTTCGTTCTGTATTTTCAAGTTTCAAAAGATCGCTAAACGATTACTTGCTTTCGCATTTCATTTCATAACCAGATTTTAACGTTCCGGTTTGATGCGTTCCGGTTTGGTGAATTTATACCAAACGCAAACAGTATGCCATGCTTGCGCATTTTCTTTATTTTTTATAAATTAATAAAAATCAGACAGTTATACAGATAGCCCGTATTGATATCTTCCCATTTTCTTTAGATATACATATGTAAAGTATTTCATACTATATAAATTATTGCATATTTTTTATAACATAAGATCACTATGTGGTACAAATAGAAGCGATCGGAAAACAGGTGGGATTTTTTACAGGATAAGACTGTAAAACAGATCGGTATCTCTCAGAAAAAAGGCTTAATGGGAAGGGTCAGAAAAGTTATGGAACAGCATTTTGTAATGTATATCGTAAGGAAAATCGCAACCCAGGCTCATAAGAACTGAAATAGAAATAGTGATATTTCAGGCCCCAAGGATCTCAAGCGTTTTTATGCTGTCATCCGGGTCAGCTAGGTCGCCAATTGTTCCCTCTGACAGATATTTCAAAAAGGCTTTCAGCTCAAACATCAAAGGTTCACCTTTTCTGACAAAACAGTTTCTGATAACGTATGAATGATTGATATCAATATACTCTGATGAAGAATACTCATTCAGTGTCTGGTTAATCAGATCGGCTTCATAGTATCCCTCACTCGTCGCGATCTCGATCGTCCTCCTCTTGAAAGGCGTTAACCAGTTCGTTGTAATGTTGGCAACCGAGCCGTTTTCCAGCCGGACCGCGATAATTGCATTATCCTCGTGGTGGTTATTGATCTTCGTTGATTTAAATATTTTGGTTTCAGCAATTTCTCTGTTTGTAAGGAATCTTATCAGGTCAATGTCATGCACGGCCAGGTCTGTCAAAACGCCGACATCGGATATTCTGGGTGGCTTAGGCCCGATTCTCGTGGTGCTTATACTGTATACTTCTTTTTCCCTTATCTCCTCCTTCAAAGCCCGAACCACAGGGTTAAATCTCTCAACATATCCCAGAACCAGCTTGATATTATTTCGACTTGAGCACTCCTTCAGCTCACGCCCGTCAGCGCTGTTTGAGGCGATGGGTTTTTCGATCAGAAGGTGAATTCCTTTCTCAATGCACTTCAGGCCGATTTCCTTATGCAGGAACGTTGGGATGGATAGAATCGCCGCGTCAATAGCTTCCGCCGACAGCATCGTATCAATATCTTGATACACCCTGGATTCCGGCAGTTCAGAGATGTTCGGGTCGCAGACAGCCACGACTTTAACAGAATCCATTGTTTCCAATACCCTGAAACGATTCCTGCCCATTACTCCAAAGCCGATTATCGCAATGTTAATCATTTCCGATGCCCTAAAAGGTTTTAATTCTTATGCCTTTAACATCAATAGATTACATTTCTCGGTGGAATAGGATTTGGTTATTCACAGCCCCGTTTTTTTGTGCCGCTGATTTTAAATTTCATTTACCTTGCATGAAGTGTAGTATTCTCGACAGCTATAGAAACGCCTGAACACAATAAATAGAATTCGAATTCAAAACGTTATTCGCTCTTGCAGGTCTCTTTTGATGCTTTGATAAAATACCTATTATCAAAGCAGATTGTAAATGAAAAGGAATTTCGTATACAATGGCAATGCCCTGACCGATGAAGTGATAGGGCGGCATCGGATACGTACAGCCGGGAACCATAACCGGCTCAATATGAATTCTCGCGTCAGGCATTGCTTTACCTATTTTAAATTAAACCTGCCCATGAATTCCATTATTGCTTCATTAAAACGATCAGGTACATCAAGGTTAACCGCGTGACCACCATCAAGGACCAACAACTCAAGATTTGGGAAATTCGTTTTAGCAAAATCGATAAGCGGCATGAACTGTCTGTCAAATTTACCGGCAATTAAAAGGGTGGGCACGATGTTTTTATGAATAAGGTGACGGAGGGAACTTCCAGCCACCGTGTAGAGGCAGGTATTAGAAAAACCATTGATATCTACCAGGTTTGCGTCTTCTATAAGAGCGGATTTTATTGCAGGGGAAAGGCGCCTGTTCTTTGACGGATGAAGCGGGAAATCGTCGATCACTTCACGCCCTTTTTCTTCTATAAGTCCGGCAACAAATTCCATGGTTTCATCCATGGATTCATCTGCAAGGGCTGACCGTGAGTTGGTAAATATATGACCGACAACCTGTGCTGGATGCTTCAAGACGTAGTTCAGTGTCAGGGCCGCGCCCAGGGACTGCCCGCAAATGAACCACTTTTCAGCTGACAGTTCGTTTCGAATGCGCTCGAATTCAACTGCATAGTAATCCGGAGTGTAGCATTCCGAATCTTCGGGTGCAGGAGATCGTCCATGGCCGAACAACTCAACAACCAAAGGACGACAGCATGAAGCAAGTGCTTCCAAATTGGGGATCCACTGCGCCCTGCCGGAAAGCATACCATGTACCATTAATAAATAAGGCCCCTTTGTGCCATGCACTTCATAATAAATGAATGACTTTTGATTCATGAATTGTATAAGATGGTTAGCTTGGTTATATCTTACTGCAAAAAATCAACTATCGATGTATTGATGATTTCAGGTTTTTGGAATACGATCCCATGCCCAACATCCTCAACAGATTTAAACTGAAGGTGAGGAAGATAGGATCGAATGTCTTTG
>JAQYVL010000137.1 GCA_030145525.1 Desulfobacterales bacterium | reverse complement strand
TCTTTACATCATATGGATTGGAAAGTTCGACCGGTCTTCCGGTGAGCTGAACCCATTTATAATAAAAAATTCCATCATCCGGATCAAAAGAATCGGAGCCATCGAGCACCACATAATCTCCGGGGGAAACAGTTTGAGTTATCCCGGCTTCACTTGACGGCGGAATGTTATTTTCCGTTATTGTGACAAGGCAGGTATCGGAAGACCTGTTGCCCTTGTTATCCTTCACCGTCAGTTTAAAAACGAAAGTTTCATCTTTAAAAATTTCCGGTGCCGTAAATTTTACCTTTGCATTTGCGGAATTGCTGAGCGCTACCGGTGTACCTTTGATCTGGGTCCAGCTATAAGAGGCAATACTGTCATCCGGATCAAAAGAGTTTAAGCCATTTAAAAAAATGGTTTCATTTTTTTTCCCAACCTGATTGGGGCCGGCATCCGCAATCGGGGGTTTATTTGAAAAAGCACTGTTATATGAAATTTCATTAGAATTGTCGCTTTCATTACCTGCTGTTGAAAATGCTCTTACCAAAAAGAAATAATCGGTGTTATCTTCTAAGCCGGTTATGGTACACTGCGTCCCGCTGCCTTCCCAATCAGGATTCATAAAATCATAACCCTGATTATTCAGACGGAAAAAAAGCCTGTATCCGGCGATATTGCTCTCACGATTTTTATCCCAGGCCAGCGTAACATCAGCTGAATGAGCTTGTATCGGCAATATAAGTATTAAAAACAAATAGATTGTAAAAAGAGTGTTCTTACGGGAGATAGGGTTTCTCATTCAAGGTCCTTGATTCAACCAGATTCAAAAAACAGATTCTACTGGAAAAGCCAATCTGCTGAAAAATTAATTGTAAGATGCACGGATCTCGATAGAGCCGATTTTATAAGATTTATGCAAGCTGTTTTGAGGCAAATTGTATCTCCTGTCATTATTTGTCCGCCTTTCCGGGATATGAAGAGAGTATGAAAAACTCCTTCGGCCAAATCCGATTCGCTTGTCTTTTAGATCATTGTAAAATTTCAAAGTATCCACCCCGCATTTTTTTAGATTTAAATAGCCCGGACATTGACATTGATTGCCGGATATTGATTGACTGATCACTCGATCCATGAATAATTGTTTAAAATCAATGCAATGTTATTCATATAATTACAGAATCCGGATAGATTGTCTTCACCCTGCATCATCACTTTCACTTTCAATTACGCCTTTTTTGTACGAGGTATTGCAAAATATGTGCCGCAATTAAATACGTGATATTTTGTGTGATATTCGGGCGATCATTTGAATTCCCGGCAGTTGAAACGAAATTTGAGTTACGGGTTTTGCACACTCAGTTACGATATTTGCACACATCGGGTTCAAAAAAAGGCCCTCCAGTTTCCTGTTGTTGTTTCCGCCTGCTTGGAGTATTCAACAACAGAAAACAAAAATTCCTGAAGCGTTGTTCCATCTTCAACGCTGTTTTTATTTTTATCCTTTTCATACGGAAACCGGATTAATGAAACTCAAATTCGGAATAACAGGCAAACTGCTGATATGGTTTTTCTTTTTTGTCTCTATTTTTTTCGGGACAATATTGATCCTTTTTATGAACATTCAGCAGATTGTAAATATATCGGAAAATATCGTTAATAATAATTTTAAAATTTCATATACATCAAAAAAGATGATCGAAAACTTGTTGAGTATGGAGGAAAGTGAAAAGAAATATGAGTTGCTAAAAAAAGATATTTATATTCAATATTTTATATCCGCTCAAAAAGAATTCGATAAAAACCTTTCCAAAATATTGAAGCTTAAAAAGAAAGGTAATAAAATATCAAATGAATGGAATGTTCTGGCAACCGAGTTTCGTGGATATTCCTCTAATCCGGATAAAAACAAAAGCGACATAAACCCGGATAATTTATGGATTCCTGAAAAAAAAATCAACAAGTGGTTCAAAACCATATCCAAAATCAGGACGGCAAACGAAAAAAAAATTGAAGCCGCTACCAGAGAGCTCAACCGGAAAGGCCTGATCTCTTCCAGGAACGCCCTTGTAGGACTGGCTTTTTCAAGCATTGTAGGACTGATTGGGATCCTCTTTTTATCCTATTCGATGATACGACCTTTGAGAGAACTCCTGAAAGGAATCCGTTCCATATCAAACGATCGTTTCAGCAAGCCCATCCGTGTCCGTTCAAAAGACGAATTTGGAGAATTGGCAAATGCTTTTAATGAAATGGCGGTTCAACTCAAAGAGGAAGAGCGGATGAGGTCTGACTTTATCGGGATGTTAAGCCATGAGATCAGAACCCCATTGACTTCAACCCGCGAATCAGTAAATATGATTGTCGAAGAAGTAATGGGTGAAATAAATTCCCGTCAAAGAAAATTTCTTGAAATTGCAAGTACCGAGATCGGCAGGATATGTGACCTGTTAAACAATTTGATGCAGGTTTCAAGACTGGAGTCAATAGATCTTAATATTAAACAGCGATCAATTAAGACCTCCGCTTTTGTCTCGGGTTGTATCCGCCGCCTAAGCCACGTAGTAGATACAAAAAATATCCGTATAGATGAAAGCATACCTTCAGAGCTGCCTGATATTCTCGGTGATCCTGAATATTTACAGCGTGTGTTTTACAATCTTATGGATAATGCAATCAAATTTTCCGTACCAGGAAGCAAAATAAGTGTCGGAATCAAACCGACCAAAAACCGTGCGAACCTCCTTTTTTTCGTCAAAGATAACGGACCCGGAATTCCTGAAGAAGAACAATCCCTTATTTTTAATAAGTACTATCAGGCCAGAAATACAAGAGATAATATCGATGGAGTTGGTCTCGGGCTGAACATCTCAAAGCATATTATAGAAGCGCATGGTGGAGAAATCTGGGTGGAAAGTAAGGACAACCGGGGAAGCACATTTTGTTTCAGTCTTCCGGTTGCCGGTCGTAAATAATCTAAACCTTTATATTTTAATATAATTATGTTACAAAAATTAAAATCGAGAATCGCTCACCGGGGGGCTCTACTCATTTTCTTTCTTATTTATTGTGGCTTCGGGTGCAGCCAGATACAAAAATTCCCGGGTTTCGAGACAAAAGGCGGCCGATATGATGCGGATAAAGCCACCCTGCAGAGGGGAAACAGAGCATTCCATAATGGAGATTATCAAAAAGCACTTGAAATATTCAGGATGCTGAGCCAGCTTGCTGAAAATGAAAAAACCAGCAGAATGGCCCTATATGGTCTTGCCTGTACAAGGCTGATTCTCTCTGAAAATACAAAAGATCTTGATGAAGCGATCATTCTCTGGGATGCATGGAGTCAACTTGTTCCTCCGGAAATGGTTGATGAAGATCCGCGAATGCTTAAACCACTTTTGCCGGGCATGGCTTTTCCGGAAAAAATTAAGAAAAAAATGAGTGCCTGGAAAAAGATTGATAAAAATGAAGCTGATTCAGAAATTTTAAAAGCCCGGGACAATAAAATCCTTCAACTCCAGAAACAGCTTAAAACCATGGAAAATGAAGTTGAAACCCTGAGGCATCAAATCAGCTCCCTGGAAGAGATCGATCAGAATATTTTTGAGAAAAAAAAGGATATTTCAACCGATTCACATTGAATATAAAATTATGCCTATCCGTTTAACTCAGGTGGTTTTTAAAATATCCCAATAGAATTAACTAGTTATAAGGTTTTGCCTATAAATCTTGAAAAACGAATAACTATCTATAGTTTATGCTAAATTGTCATTTTGCCTCTGAAATAAACGGATAGGCATAATAAAATAATATAATATGAAGGTAAGTTGTTTTGAGCCAAGTAAAAACCATTTTAATTGTAGATGATGACCTGAATGTTCTTGAAGTTTTAGAGGCAAGGCTTCTTTCAAATGGATTTAGAGTTTTCAAGGCCGCCAATGCCCATGAAGCAATCAGCATTTTGAATTCAAATAAGATTGATCTGATGATTACAGATATAAAAATGCCCGGTATGGGAGGAATGGATCTGTTCCAGGAGGTACGTTCTTCACTCCCGGATCTCCCTGTCATTTTTCTCACTGCATATGGAACAATCCAGGATGCCGTAAGTGCTATGAAGGCAGGAGCTGTAGACTATATCGCCAAACCGTTTGACGGTCAGAATCTCTTAAAAAAGCTTCGCAAGATAATGAAAGAAATCCCAATTCCACAGGAGGATAACGAACATACCGGGAATACCTATGAAAAAAGCATGACAGAGGACGATTCTGAAAAAAGTCCGGCCATGAAAGAGCTGCATGAGCTTATCAGAAAAGTCGCAGCAAGTAATGTCAATGTTCTGATTCTTGGAGAAAGCGGATCCGGCAAGGAATTTGCGGCACGCCAGATCCATCAGCAGAGCCCGCGGCAGGAAAATTCGCTTGTGGTTGTAGATTGCGGGTCTACACCTACAGGGCTCCTTGAAAGTGAGCTCTTTGGACATGTACGGGGTGCGTTTACACATGCTGTTCGGGATAAAAAAGGATTGATCGAAGAAGCAGATCAGGGGACCCTCTTTCTGGATGAAATCGGCAATATTTCACCGGAGATGCAGATACGCCTTCTCCGTTTTCTGGAAGACCGAAAGATAAGGCGTATCGGAGAGTTACGGGAGATTCCTATTGACTGCAGGGTAATCGCGGCCACCAACACAGATATTACTGAAGATATCAAGACCGGACGATTTCGGGAAGACCTCTATTACAGACTCAGGGTTGTGACCCTTACCATCCCTCCTATGAGGGAAAGAAAAGAAGAAATCCTTTCTCTTGCCAATCATTTTGTGACGTCATTCTGCACCGGGAATGGAATTCCTGCTGTAGAGCTTCCGCCTGAAACCCAGGAATGGCTCATTAACTATCCGTGGCCCGGGAATGTGCGGGAACTGAAAAATGCCCTGGAAGCCGGTGTTGTTTTGTGCGGAAACAGTGTCCTGCTCCCGGATGATCTTCTTCTTGCCGGACTTCCAGACCTCCCTGACAGCCTGGCATCACCTGAACCGGATTCCTTTTCGCTGAAGGACAGTGAATGCAGCACAATCGTTCGAGCGCTGAGGCAAACAAATGGCGTACAGAAAGACGCTGCAGAGTTGCTGGGAATCAGCCGCAGAGCAATCCATTACAAAATCAAAAAATTCGGGATCAATATCTCCGAAATCAGATCAAATGGCAAAAAATTAGCTTGATATCATGACGTTTATTTTAAAGACGCCAGTATGTAATCTTTTTTTCTTCTGCTTTTGCCGGACTGAAAAGTCCCTTGACATCGACCAGGATGGGTTCCCCTCCGCCGCATAACCCTGAAATCTCTTCAATCCCAAGCGCTTTATAGGGGCTGTGGGTAACGGCAAGGACAACGGCATCGACTTCTGTAATGGTTTCCAGTTCTCTTAATTGAATTCCGTAATATTTCAACGCCTCAACTGAATCCGCAAAAGGATCATGCACAAGAGTCTCAATGCCGTAGTCGCTAAGTTCACGTATTATGTCAATTACTTTTGTGTTCCGAAGATCCGGGACATCCTCTTTAAACGTTATGCCCAAAATCGCAACCTTTGCCTTATGGACTTGTTTTTTTGAACCGATCAGCATTTTGACTACCCGTTCCGCAACATATTTACCCATCGCATCGTTGATCCTTCTCCCGGCAAGAATCATTTCCGGGTGGTACCCCAGCGCTTCTGCCTTGAAAGTAAGGTAGTATGGGTCGACACCGATACAGTGCCCCCCGACAAGACCGGGTTTAAAAGGCAAAAAATTCCACTTGGTCCCTGCAGCCTCAAGCACGTCAGTAGTATCGATCTTCATTTTATCAAAAATAAGAGCGAGCTCATTCATCAATGCAATATTGAGATCCCTCTGGGTATTTTCAATGACCTTTGCGGCTTCCGCTACTTTAATGGAAGAGGCTTCATGGATACCCGCTTTTACAATCTTCCCGTAAACCGCGGTAAGGAGCCGGCATGTCTTATCATCAGAACCGGATACGATTTTTATGATTTTATCGATTGTATGGATCTTGTCCCCCGGATTGATTCTCTCCGGGGAATAACCGACTGTATAATCCTTCTCAAACTGCAGCCCGGATTCTTTAGAAAGGATCGGGACACAAATTTCTTCCGTCACTCCCGGATAGACCGTTGATTCAAAAACAACACATGTCCCTTTTTTCATATATTTCCCCACAAGTGAAGCGGCGCTGCAAACGGATTTGAGATCAGGGATACGGTATTCATCTATTGGAGTCGGCACTGCCACGATAACCATTCTGCAGGATGCCAGATCTTCCGGGTTATCTGTAAAAAAAATATTCGCTTTCCGAAGATCTTCGTCCCCGGCTTCAAGTGTCCGGTCATGACCTGATTTGAGCTCTGATATCCTTTCCGAATTCAGATCAAACCCCTTTACTTCAAAATATGCTGAAAGATGCACAGCCAGAGGAAGCCCCACATATCCGAGGCCGACAACCGCAATCCCATCCTCTCTTGACTCTAACGACTCAATACTGATCATTTAATTCCTCTTTTTTCTTTTTCCGTAAGATAGCGCCAAGTCCCCTCTTTGAGGGAGCTTAATTTAATATCTGAGATTCTTACTCTTTTCAGCCTCGTGACCCGATTTCCAACCTTTTCAACCATACGGCGAATCTGCCTGTTCCGCCCCTCCTGAAGGACAATTAGAAATCTTTTGGCAGATATCCTTGTTATGACAGCCGCCCTGGTTTTAGACCCCAAAATCGTCAATCCATCGGACATCCTCATAAGTTCTCTGTCCTGAATCGGCCTGGCGACAGTTACATCATATTCTTTTTCATGATCATAAGAGGGATGAGAAAGCTTCTGATGAACAGCTCCGTCATTGGTTAGCAAAAGCAATCCGGTTGAATCCTTGTCCAGACGTCCCACCGGGTAGATCCGCTCTTTCAAATCGATCAGGTCAAGCACGATCTTTTCTTGTTTCTGGTTACAGGAACTCACATACCCCCTGGGCTTATTCAGAGCAATGTATACCATTTTTTGCCTTACCTGAACGATTTTTCCTTTAAATTCAACCCGGTCTATGCCCGGATCGACTTTGGTGCCCAGTTCTGCAACCACTTTCCCGTTTACCCTGACATTCCCGGATATTATATGTTCTTCTCCCTTCCTCCTGGAACAAATTCCAGCAACGGAAAGGAATTTTTGCAAACGAATTAATGCCATCTTTATTGAATTGCTTTTTTATCAGTAGAGATTCCTGCCGATCTTCACTGGTATTGCAAAAAATAGTCATTAATGGACGCGGGCACGAGCTATGTTCTGTAATCCGCATTTATCTTAACATAGTCGACTGAAAAATCACATGTCAGAACAGAGCTTTTTCCGTCTCCTTTATTCAAATCAATCCTGATCTCAAACTCCGGCATTTTCAGAATTTTTTCAGCCTCGGCATCATGACCGCATCCGACACCGTTTTTAACCATCCACACATCATTGAAAAAAATATCGATTTTTTCGGAATCTATTTCAACACCTGATCTGCCTGCAGCAGCAATGATCCTTCCCCAGTTGGCATCTTCCCCGAAAAGAGCCGTCTTTACCAGGTTCGAACCTGCCACAGTATCTGCAATCCGTCTCGCATCCCTGTCAGAAGCTGCGCCCAGAACGTTTACTTCGACAAGTTTTGTCGCCCCCTCACCGTCCTTCACAATCGTTCGCGCAAGGTCTTCAAGAACCCGTTCAAGTACTTTCTGAAAAACTTTTTCCGATTCCCGATTTTCAGCTCGAACTCCCGATATTCCGTTTGCCATTATGATCGCCATATCATTCGTGCTTGTATCACCATCAACGGTAATCCTGTTAAATGACCCGTCAACCGCCTTTGAAAGAGATGCCTTTAGAGCAGAATGCTTTATCTCAATATCAGTGCAGACAAAACAAAGCATGGTTGCCATATCCGGTCTGATCATCCCTGAACCTTTTGCAGCGCCCGTTACGGTAAAAGTCTTTCCGTCGATTTCTCCTTTACCTGTGCTTATTTTTGGGAATGTATCGGTGGTCATAATGGCTTCTGCAAAATCAGGCAGCCCCCGACCGGACAAGGATTGAATCAAACCGGGAACAGCCTTTTCTATTTTCTCTATGGGAAGCGGTTCACCGATTACGCCTGTTGAGGCATTAAAAACAAGCTCTTCCGGAATTTCAAGCCCGGAGGCTGCAAACCTCGTCATTGCCTTGGCATCACTCATTCCACGAGGACCTGTACAGCAATTTGCGTTACCGCTGTTCACTATTATCGCCCTGCCTCTTCCGGCCTTTATCCGTTCACGGTCAAGAATTACACACGCGGCCTGAATCCTGTTCCTTGTAAATACGCCTGCTGTATTAGCTTCTTTCTCGGAAAAGATTATGCCGAGATCCATTTCCCTGTTTTTTTTCAACCCGGAAGCACAGCCTGAAAACTTGAACCCGGGGCATGTGATGATTTCATCTTTCATGGTTCATATGATCCTTTTTTCCGATTTCAAAAAAACCAGCTATGAAGAATTCGGAAATAAACTACTATCCATTAAACTCTGCAATCGGGGCAAACTTTCGGACGTTTGGTTTTCTGCCACGACTTCACTTCATGGTCAACTATCTTCATTGAGACATTACCGAGTAAGTTCGAATTAGTGTGGACTTATTAACAAATTAAAGGATATACTGCAACAAAGGAAAACGTAAAGAACGTATGGATAGATCCAAAGTAAAATGCCTGATATGTAACGGAAAACTTTCACTGAAGCAGTTATGACAAAAAGTGTATCTTCACTGCATGGAATGCGGTACGGAATTTTCAGTGGAAAAATATGCCGAATTGATGGATCAGTATCTGGAAGAAGAACTGGGAAACATCAACTGTGACAGACTGTAATAGTTATACGTAAAGATATGGAAAAAAATTTTCTGCTCACACTGGAATATGACGGCAGCGAATACCATGGCTGGCAGAGGCAAAAAAATGACAGGACAATACAGGAAGAGGTTGAAAATGCCATTTCAGCCATGACAAAGCAGAAAATTACATTGATCGGCTCAGGAAGGACCGATGCCGGAGTTCACGCCCTGAATCAGACGGCAAATTTTCACTGCCGGACAAACTTATCACCGCAAATCTTTGTAAAAGGACTCAACAGTCTGCTGCCGGAAGATATCGTAGTTAAAAAGTGCATTGAGACCGACATCGGATTCAATGCCCGTTACGATGCCATAAGCAAAACATATCATTATAAAATACGTAACCGGGATCTGCCGGCAGCTATCGGCAGGCAATATGAGTGGTTCATTCGAAGAAAGCTGGATCTTGATGCCATGAAAAAAGCATCAAACCACATTGAAGGGAAACACGATTTTAAGGCATTTGAAGGAACCGGAAGCCCGAGATCCCATACTATCCGGAATGTGCATAAAGCCTGTTTTCAGGAAGCCGGAGAAGGCTGTATCATTTTCAAAATAAAAGCTGACGGTTTTTTAAGATACATGGTTCGTAATCTTGCGGGGACACTGGTGGAAGTCGGTCGAGGCAAAATCTCATCGGAAGCTTTCCGTGAGATACTTATTTCAAAGGACAGAGCAAATGCTGGAGCTACGGCACCACCGCATGGGCTTTGCCTTATGTCGGTTGACTATTAATACAGCAAAAAGAAAGACGAAATATGAATATTCTCATTTATGGTGGTGGGGCTGTCGGTCTCGGGATCGCCAGCTGCCTGATCAAGTCGAAAGAAAAGGTAGATATTATTGCAAGAAAGCAGACCACGGATCTTCTCAAAAAAGAAGGACTTGTCCGAACAGGTATTTTTGGAAATTTTCATGCGGAAACAGATCGATTTCAAGCGTTCGAGTCCCTTTCCGAAATAACTTCAAGGACAGCCTATGATTATATCCTCATTTGCACCAAATCCTTTGACTCCCTGAAAATTGGAGAAAATATAGCTGAGAACCCTCATTTATACGGAGGGAATACCGCCATCGTGCTGTGCCAGAACGGCTGGGGCAATGCAGAAATTTTATCACCGTTTTTTAACGAGAAAAATCTTTTTAATGCAAGGGTCATTACGGGATTTAACAGACCGAAGCCAAACCATGTCGAAATCACGGTTCATGTGGATGCAATTCGTATGGGCAGCATTTACAACAAAAATCTCGATTTTTTGAAAAGCCTTTGCGAATCTATTTCAAAAGGCGGTATTCCCTGTGAATTATCCCACAGAATAATAAGAGACTTGTGGGCTAAAATGCTTTATAATTGTGCTTTGAACCCTTTGGGGGCCATTTTTAATGTGCCTTATGGCAAACTGGGAGAATCGCGACATACCAGCATGATCATGAACAATATTATAAAAGAAATTTTTCTCGTTATGGAAAAAGCCGGATATAAAACTGAATGGAATTCCGCAGAAGAGTATCTTTCCGTTTTTTTCGATTCCCTTATTCCCGCAACAGCAAAGCATGAAGCATCGACCCTGCAGGATATCAAAGCAAAGAAAAAAACTGAGATTGACGCACTGAACGGAGCAGTAGTAAAACTGGGCAGGCGATACGGCATAGACGTATCATTCAATAGAATGGTCTACGAAATGATCAAATTTAAAGAAGAACAATATGAAGATACCTGATTACATCCCTTTTGCCGGCCCGGGCTTTCAAGCTCCAAGTCTCGAGAAAGCGAAGATCGCAATCCTGCCCCTTTGCTATGAAAATGCGCCTTCCTATGGAACCGGCAGCAGGTATGGCCCCCTGCATATTTTAGAGGCCTCTGTTCAGATGGAAGACTTTGACGCGGAGGCCTCTGTTGAACTGGGAAAACTTGATCTCTATACACTGAAACCGATTTTCCCATCAGATGATCCGGGCCGTGCAATCAGCGAGATGAAGGATGCCGCAAAAAAAATACTTTCAAAAAACAAATTCCTCCTGTGTCTTGGAGGAGATCATGCGATCTCAATAGGACCGATTGAGGCGACGGCTGAAATTTATCAAAATACAGGTGTGCTTCAAATTGACGCCCACCTTGATCTCCGTGACACATGGAACGGCAGCAGGTATAACCATGCATGCGCCATGAGGAGAGTTGTCGATGATATCGGCCTTCCGGTAGTCCAGGTCGGGATACGCTCGTTCTCAAAAGAAGAGGCGGATCTTATCCGGCAAAAAAAAATCTCTCCATTTTATGCTCATGACATCGTTCCATGGGACAATGCATGGATTCAACAGGTCATAGACCGTCTTCCGGAAAACGTTTATTTGACCGTTGATCTGGACGGCCTCGATCCGGGCGTTATCCCGGGTACCGGGACACCCGAACCAGGAGGGCTTTTATACAGGCAGCTTGTTGACCTGATCCGGACTCTTGCCGCTCGAAGGAATGTAATTGCAGCAGATATAAATGAACTGATGAAAATCGAAAATACACAGGTATCGGAATACACGGCCGCCAGAATTGCATCCAAAATTCTAATTTACTGTTCAAATACAAATAATTCTTGACTGACCAGATCCTTTAAGGCATTTTATGCAATGGCGCATAAAATACAGCGTCCGGGTGAACCCGTTGTTTTTTAAATACATAACTATCAAAATCCGGCCGCATTACTGTCAAATCTACAATCAGGATTGATCTCCCGCAAGGTTTACGTAACCATGGGAGATCCCTATATTTAAGGCAAAGGGTTACTGTTTTTTTAACTATCAAGGCTCACTTATGAGCCAAATCTTCGAAAGGAGCGATTCATGGCACTAGATCCTACCAAACATGCGGACTGGGAAATTGCCCAGGATGCGGAAAAGGACATGAAAACCGTCTATGAAATTGCAGAAAATTTCGGGCTTACCAAAGAAGAACTGCTGCCTCAGGGGCATTACTTCGGCAAAATCGACTACAGGGCGGTACTGGAACGTATGGCAGACAAACCGGACGGAAAGTACATTGATGTTACCGCCATTACTCCTACTCCTCTTGGTGAAGGAAAATCAACCTCCACAATGGGGCTTGTGGAAGGCCTCGGGAAACGGGGAAAAAGTGTTTCAGCTGCCATACGCCAGCCATCCGGCGGGCCTACAATGAATATCAAAGGTTCTGCAGCAGGCGGGGGACTTGCCCAGTGTATTCCGCTGACTCCCTTCTCACTCGGGTTCACCGGTGACATAAATGCCATCATGAACGCACACAATCTAGCAATGGTTGCCCTTACATCGCGTATGCAGCATGAACGCAACTACAATGACGAGCAGCTCCAACGTCTCTCCGGCATGGCTCGTCTTGATATCGACCCCACAAATGTAGAGATGGGATGGATTATTGATTTCTGCTGCCAGTCCCTGCGTAACATTGTAATCGGTATTGACGGTGTTAACGGCAAAGCCGACGGCTTCATGATGAAATCGAAATTCGGCATCGCAGTTTCTTCTGAGGTTATGGCGATTCTGGCTGTTGCAACAAGCCTCAAGGATATGCGCGAACGTATGGGCAAAATCGTGGTCGCCTATGACAAAAAAGGTAAAGCCATCACAACTGAAGACCTAGAAGTCGCGGGCGCCATGACCGCCTGGATGGTAGATGCCCTGAATCCAAACCTGATGCAGTCACTCGAAGGGCAGCCGGTTATTGTTCATGCAGGCCCGTTTGCAAACATCGCCATCGGACAAAGCTCAATTATAGCAGACCAGGTCGGCTTGAAACTTGCGGATTACCATATCACGGAATCCGGTTTTGGCGCAGATATCGGTTTTGAAAAATTCTGGAACCTGAAATGCCGTTTCAGCGGTCTGGTGCCGGATGCTGCAGTTGTTGTTGCAACCATCCGTGCTCTCAAATGTCACGGCGGCGCTCCGGTACCTGTTCCCGGCAAACCGATGCCCAAAGAATATGAAGGGGAAAATGTCGGCTGGGTTGAGAAAGGATGTAAAAACCTCATCCACCACATTGAGAATGTTCGCAAAGCGGGAATCAGCCCGGTTGTCTGCATCAACGCCTTTTTTACGGATACGGATGCAGAAATTGCCAAAGTTCGCGAACTGGCGGAAGCTGCCGGAGCGAAAGTCGCCTTATCACGCCACTGGGAAAAAGGTGGGGACGGAGCGCTTGAGTTTGCGGATGCGGTTGTTGAGGCTTGCGAAGAAAAGACCGACTTTAAATTCCTGTATGAGCTTGATATGCCGGTTAAAGACCGTATTGAAAAAGTTGCCACCGAAGTATATGGTGCCGACGGCGTTGATTTCTCAGGTGAAGCGCAGACACAACTGGCAAGAATCCAGAATGATCCGGAGCTCTCAAAGCTCGGCCTCTGCATGGTGAAAACCCATCTGTCCCTTACCGATAATCCGGCACTCAAGGGTGTTCCCAAGGGATGGCGCCTTGCTGTCCGTGAAGTTCTTACATATGGCGGCGCAGGATTCATCGTGCCGGTTGCCGGAGCGATCAGCCTAATGCCGGGGACAGGCTCCAATCCGGCCTTCCGCCGCGTTGAGGTCGATGTCGAGACCGGAAAGGTTGAAGGTGTATTCTAAAAACATATAAGACAAGTTCAAAACCGGTAGATTTTATCCGGTAAAAAAATTATAAAAGGCGCGGCGGAATTCTCAGCCGTGCCTTTTTTTATCTATAAAAGAGACAATTTATCACCTGCTTTCCGGTAATAGATTTCATTAAAACAACCAGTCCATTAAGACATTTTCAATGCACTCAGTCTCTACCGGAGTGACGAAAGGAAGAGTGGAAAATATGGGCTATTTTTGCTCTTAAAATAATATTTTCGGGGTTAAAAAGAGCGGTTTTAGCGATCAAATGGCCTGTGAGTGAAGTCTATTGAGATCATTTGGAAAGTGTTCTTCATGAAGTGTAGCGTCAAATTGGAAACTGTTTGAGGGAGCTTGCGACCGAGTTTTTCAAATTTAGCGGAGTAAATGATAGAACGCTCCAAATGCCGCAATCAACGAACGAGGAGGCTCTTGATCACCATTCACCCCCCCTTAAAGCCAATTCATCAGACAGCAGTCAACTCCGTCCAAAAGCATGTGAAGTAAAAGTCCGACACTGATAACCCGTAGTTTTGATGCTGACAGCATTATCATGTATATGCATATTGCATAATAGGAATGAAGCGGATGGAATCCGATACTGCAGCGGTCGGGGTCAAAAACAGGATTGGAAAATAGATGATCCAGGTCGACAACAATGGTTGAAACCATTACAAGCCATGACGTTTTCCATCTTTCTTTGAAAAAGATTTTCGCCGCAATAGCGGGTACTGCAAAATGCATTATGATATGAATGCCTGATCGAAGCATGTCTACGTTACCGGTCTTCTGCCCTGCCCTCTAATTGAAAATCCTTTCAGCCATATCGGCGAGTTTTAACCTGCAGGCGATCGCAAAATCTTCCGGGTAATGGCCGTTGATCCACCGCAGTTGGGCTTCGCTGAAAGCGCCCGGCGATTCAGGAAGTTTTGGCAAAAAACAATACAAAACATGCTGGTCTCTTTCCGGCATGTCGAACCGTTTTGCGTATTCTATCGCTGTAATCATTCTTGCCCCCATCCCCGTAAGTATTTTCATAGCGATCAGCATACCCCGATCCAGGCTGCTCTTCACCTTCGAATCTGTGTCCAGTATGTTTCCAAAAGGCTCGATTGGCATGAGTTGAAGTTCCCATTGAGATGTCTGGGCTTTGGGGACAAAAAGAACCACATTTTCATCCTCAAAAACGATTAAGCTTGAATCACGGTCATCTCTTCCGTCCATACGATGGTTGGATCGTATGGCACAGAGATAATCCTTAAAAAAAGAATTGCCGGTCTGACGCTGATAATCCATGATAAAAATATTTATCAGATCACCGCAGCTGTATGATAAAAGTTCCTCTGATATTTCTTTCGAACCCGTTCCGCTATTTTCAGCATAAGCTTTAGAGGGGACCATTGCAAACTGCTGATGAATCTGCTGGTGTGATGCATGAAGCCGGTATTTGCTCGGCGCAAAGTCAAAACCATAATTCCAGCCCCACAACGAGGCATTAAATTCAAGGGGGGCACCGTGAACTTCTTTTGAGAGAGCCCTTTTAATTTTCATGCGCAACTCTTCAAGAGCCTCCTCTGAAATTATTTTTCTCCTGTGCGGAACAGAGATACCAAGCTGTTCCGCCATGCGCGTATAAGTCCTCTGGTAGTAAATGTGCCTGAGCCCTGCTATATCAACAAGTGACAGGTCCTTGATTTGGTATCTTATTGAATCATTGGCCATGTTTGAGGCATAATGCCCCCACGGAATGTAGCTGTTTCGCCTTAAGTATTCGAATACATGGCTATCTGTTCCATTTCCTCTACACTCTCCGACAATCTCACTTTCCCCCTGTACACCGGGTCTTAAAACCATCGCTTCCTTATATTCATCCGGCAAATGGATATTGTTAACCAAAACTTCAAAAAGGTCTCGGTTCTTTATTTCAGCTCTGACAGCACCTTTGCCATTCTTCTGATAAGTAAGTCCCTCCGGCTTTCCGGTATCAGGGTTATGAACAAACTCACAGCAAAGCTCTGCAATATGAACAAGATCAGCCGGGTCAGTGGATGTTCCTGCCAATGCCAGAAGCATCGGTTCCGGCAGCTCTGCGAAAGCCTTATCTGTCTGTTTCCGGGAAGACTTTGAATCAAATTGATTTTCCAGAAAAGTTGAGAAAGAAACAGATGGAGGTTCCGGCAGGAAAATCGATGAGGGGTTTTCCGACTTTTCCTCTGCCCAGCTTTTTGCTATATATGTAGCGCCTTTAAATGGGAAAGGATTTGGAATCTCATAGATCCAGTCCGCCTGGGGCTCGATTACATCTCCCTTTGGAAAATTGTTACGATTTAAATGTCCGCTTCCGTCAGGCAACACTCCCAGAGTGGTTATAAAATCATTCTCCCTCAAATTCCTGACTGTAAAAGAGGGCTTGTGAACACCATATATAAATCGGCCATCAGGTGTCACACATGTTCGAAATTTCATGGCGGGCTCCCGTAATTTTTTAAGATGACAGCTCTATTTCCCCTTGAATACAGGCTTTCGTTTTTCTTTAAAGGCCCTTGGGCCCTCTTTTACATCATCACTCATAAAAACAGGCATTGCGATCTCCATCTCTTTGGCAAGCCCTTCATGTAAAGTAAGTCCCGTATTTGACAGAACAGCCTTCTTGACAGCAGTAACAGCCAACGGTCCGTTTTCTACAATAATCCCGGCAATCCTTTCCGCCTCTTCCATTACCTTATCCTGAGGCAAAACCCGGTTTATAAATCCAAGTCGATATGCTTCACCGGCATCAATGAGTTCTCCTGTGAGAAGCATCTCCATGGCCTTTGCATATGGGATCTGCCTGGGGAGCTTGACACTTGATCCGCCCATGGGGAAAATAGCCCACTTGACTTCCTGCAGACCAAATCGGGCATTCTCGCTGGCAATCCTTATGTCGGTTGAATAAAGAAGTTCCATTCCTCCCGCAATGGCATTTCCGTTAACAGCAGCGATTACCGGCTTATAAAGCTGAAAGTCTCTTAACAGGGCTCTGGTTGCCAGCAGCGGATTTTGTTGTACCTTTTTATCTGCATCTGTTTCAGGTTTTTTCGCACCGGTAAATATCGGAATCAGCTTTTCCAGATCGGCACCGGAGCAGAAAGTTTTATCACCTTCCCCGCTAATGACAGCGCAGCGCAGGCTGTCATCATCACGGTAATCCTCCCATGCATCCAGGAGTTCAAGGACTGTTTCAGGATCTATTGCATTATGCGCTTCCGGACGGTTAAGGGTCAGATATGCGATATTCTCTTTTTTTTCGTAAATAAGGGCCATTTTTTATTCTCCTATGATTTCTGATATCAAATTAGAACACTCCAAATGCCTGAATCAACGAACGAGGAGGCTCTTGATCACCGTTCAATCGGTACGGTTTTGTGACAACGGCTATAGATCTTCTTACAGCAAATAGCCTGATTAATTCAATAGGAGAAAAAACGGTTGTCTTATTGAAAAGATAAAATCACTGAAACCGGTTTCCCGGGGATGAGTGAAAAAAAACGGATGTTTATGCTGAATACCCATAAATATTGGCATGGACATACGAAATCAGGATGATAACTTTTTTAATACAGCGACCTTCTTCATCAGTGTACTTCAAGGATTTTCACATTCTTGGCCACTCTGCTTCGACCAATATAACCGATGGCTCCATCGGTTCGGGATACATACCGAATCAGTGCGGCTTCTGTCTTGAAACATCTTGGCTTACACCCCTTGCCGGTAAAAACCATCTTTCTCCAGTGATTTTTATACTGTGAAGTGCTTCTTTTTATATATGTTTTCAGAAATTTCTGATGAATATCCCCTTCAAGTGTGACAAAATGGACCGGGGTGTTATCGGACCATTTCACAATTTTACCGAGAGAAATTTTTTTAATTTCAGAATTGCTCAAGCTGGTTTCAGATATGTTTTTGTTGGCGATAACCGTAACATCGGCAAATACTCCCGTGCCTGAAAAACTGAGAAGAATGGCAAATACAACCAGCAAATACAGATGCTTTTTCATGATTGCGTTCCTCCTATCTCATTGTTTATCCTGATGTGTGTAAAACCGCTTCAGAAAGCCCTGGCACCGGAAAACCTTGATGACAGGCTAATTACTTTTAATTATTATGTGTCCGGCTTTTTACGAGTTCATCATTTTTAATAACCGGTCTTTCCGGTATCTTAATTTCGTATGGGCTTTAGAGAAATAGTATTGTTTTGATATAATATTAGTTTATGCCTCTATTACAATACAAAGTGTATGTAAATATAAAATTGCACATAATATAGTTTTTTTTAGCTTTATCCGTCAATAAATTTGCAACTGTCTTTTTCTGTTGGAAAATTAATCAGTTCAGATGAAGTCCCGGACAGATGGACGTTTTCTGAAACCATCAATTGCGGGGATACCTCTGAGGCCGGTCCCAAATTCGTCCATTATGAAAGGCCGAATCCAATCATTTTTTCATAAAAAGCTCTAACGGAATCTTTCCCAATCCCTATCCTCCTATGATTTGTTATTGATTTCAAAAGCATTTCAATATAGTAGGTATTCTTTCAGCCAATAAAAACTCTTGCTAACATATTGCATTTTATAAGGAGTGATGATGAGAATCCCGCAGGACAAACTGATATCCCAGATCAACTCCCTTTTTAATCCACGATCAATTGCCATTGTGGGATTGCCAAGAGGGCTGAAAGCCGGGAAACTGTTTCTTCTGGCTCTTCTTGACCAGGGATACCCAGGGGAAATCTATCCCGTCAATCCGAAAGCCGAAGAGATAGATGGTCTAAAATCATATCCAAGCCTGTCTGCAATCCCGAATCCTGTGGACCTTGCCATAATCCTTACCCCGCATAAAATTACCCTGCCTGTCATCAAGGAATGCGCGGAAAAAGGAGTAAAAGGTGTTGTATTATTTACAGCCGGCTACAAAGAAACAGGAACAGATGAAGGCAGTAACAGAGAACAGGAGATTGTTCGTATTGCTCAATCTGCGGGCATGAGGATTATCGGACCAAATGGAATGGGTTTATATTCCCCGAAAACAGGGATCTCCTTTTTTCCACAGCTTTCAAAAGAACCCGGAACTGTTGGAATCATTTCTCACAGCGGCTCCTTGACAAATATTCTGGGATATGTTGCCCCCAAAAAAGGTATCCGCTTCAGCAAAGTTGTGAGTTTAGGGAACGAATGTGACCTGAACAGTGCCGATTTCCTGGAATATCTGGGAAATGATTCTGACACACAACTTATCGGGGCATATGTAGAAGGAATAAAAGATGGCTCTCGATTCTTCAGAGCTCTCAAAAATGCCTCATTTGAAAAACCTGTAGTTATCTGGAAAGTCGGCCTGACCCCTGAAGGCAGTCAGGCTGCCGTATCACATACCGGTGCAATGACAGGAACCGTGGATATTTGGAAAGGAATTGCAAAACAGGGAGGGGCTGTCCAGGTTGTCGGCATAGAAGAATGGATTGATACTCTCATGGCTTTTTCGCTTCTGCCGATAGATCCCGGCAATCGAGTTGCAATAATTTCCGGCCCGGGAGGCCTTGCAGTATCCGCGGCCGAGGCCTGTGGAAGAGAAAAATTGAAATTGGCTGAACTCCTGCCGAAAACTCGTAAAATTCTGGCGGAATTTGTGCCGGATACCGGCACAAGCCTTAAAAACCCTGTAGATGTGGGACTTACAGCCTCCCTTGACATGGATATCTATATAGAAGCCGCTCGCACAGTGGCGAAAGATCCCAATGTTGACATCATCACCATGATTGGTGTCGGCTTTTCTGATGAAACAAACAAAAAATATACAGATGCGATGATCCAGGCGCGCAAAGAATTCAATAAACCCTTTATGATTGTAAATGTTCCGGGTCTGAATTCCGAATTCGCAGAAACTTTCTGCAATGCCGGAATTCCTTTTTTTGAATCCGCCGAACGAGCTATGAAAAGTTGTGCCAAACTGGTTCGATACTACCGCTGGCTTCAAAGAATAAAAAAACCATCTTAGGGTATTAAAGCTCTTCCTATTTTTAAAACGATGAAGGATTTTACTATGCCAACGTTAAAAACTCTCTTACAAAATGGCGGAAGGAACCTTTCTGAATACGAATCCAAAAAGGTTCTCGCTTCTTACAACATTCCAGTGACCAATGAAATGATTTTGAGTGGTGCAGGAGACCTTCAGGAGGCAGCCGCAAAAATCGGATACCCAATGGTATTAAAAGCGTGCTCTTCGGAAATTGTCCATAAAACAGAGATGGGACTTGTTCAAACCGGGATAACAAATCTGAATGAAGCAAAGTCAGCCTATGATTTCATAATAGAAGGAATGAAAAAAACAGGAGGGAATGTACTTGCTCAGGAGATGATAAAAGGCAAGCGAGAACTTGTCGTCGGCCTTGTTCACGACCCTCAGTTCGGCCCGTGTGTCATGTTCGGTCTTGGCGGCATATTTACCGAAGTGCTGAAAGATGTTTCTTTTCGCGTGGCACCTGTCAGCCGCAGCGAAGCCCTGGATCTCATGAACGATATACGAGGAAAAAAAATACTGGATTCCTTTCGCGGAATGCCGCCGGTAAACCGTGATTTGCTGGCTGATATTATTACCGCTGTCGGAAAAATTGGACTCGATCATGATATGGTGCAGGAAATCGATATCAATCCTCTAATAATATCCAAAGGGGAACCGATTGCGGTTGATGCGGCAATCATTATGAAACAGAACCAGCCGTAGCGAAGATGCGAAAGTTGAATCCATATTGAGAGATCTGCGGAAGCAATACCAGTCAAAAGGAATTCCGGTTTATGAGAATACCGAGAATGCCCTCAGAGGGATTAAAATGTTTTGTAATCCCTGTTCGTGAATGACTGCTTCCGTTTTTTTACCCGGAAAACCTGGCTGAAATTTCTCTGAGTTCGTTTGCAAGGTTTAAGAGCTCTTCCGCGCTCTTGCTGACCATTGAACTGCTGTCCGATATCATACCGACATCAGTGTTCACTTCAGCAATGTCTTTGGCTATGTTATCGGCAAACAAGGAAGTGGTTGCCACGTTTTCATTCACTTCCTCTATTCCCGTGGAGGTATAAGCGACATTACTTGAAATCTCCTGTGTTGTAGTGGACTGTTCGCCAATTGCCCCTGTGATTGAAGCTACAATATCGTTGACTTCATTTATAATTGTTATGATCTGTGAAATTTCATCAGCGGTCAGAGATGTCGTATTCTGAATCTTTTGAATTTGTTCCTTAATCTGCAAAGTCGCTTCGGCTGTCTGCTTTGCGAGCTCCTTAATCTCATTTGCAACGACTGCGAACCCCCTGCCGGCTTCACCGGCGCGTGCAGCCTCTATGGTAGCATTAAGCGCCAGAAGATTGGTTTGATCCGAAATTTCAGAAATCACTTCTGTTATTTTCCCAATTTCCTTGGCCGCCTCAGCAAGGTTATCTACCTTTTCAGAAACGATTTTCGATTGGGTTACAGCCTTGTTGGAGGTTTCCATTGCCTTTTGTGAATTTTGAGATATCTCATTCACAGTTGAATTCATTTCTTCTGAAGATACCGATAAGGAACTTACGCTCTGGGAAGTCTGATTCATTGCAGCTGCCACGGAATTTATATTCATACTCATTTCTTCCGATGCAGAAGCAACATTTGTGGACCTCTTGGCAATCTCATTTGTTTTCCCGCTCATGTTGCTCGAAAGTTTGAGGAGTTCATGCGAAGCAGAAGTAAGCGTTTCGCATTTTGTTCCGATATCAATGAGTACGGCCTTTATTGCATCCCGGTTTTTTTCGGCTGTCTTCTTGGCTTGAACAATTTCATTTTTCTGTTTGCTGAAACGTTCTGATAAAAAACAGATAAACAACACTGCCGGTATGGAACAGTATACATAAAACAGCTCCTGCCTTATCGAACCTTCCTGACCTAAATAGGTTAATGCAAAATAGGAAACGGATACGTGCAGTACCATTACGGCTGAGGAAATCAACAGGGACCATTTCAGGGTGGAGCTGATTAAAAGAAAAAGAAGCGCCAATACCATAAAAAACAAACCCGCCATTCTTGCCTCATGTATCAAAACAATCCATATTGCATATATAATCAGCCAGCACCCGAATTGTGAAAGATACAATTTGTCCGAATTGTTCTTCGTGATCTCCTTCATTAGATAAATGATAATTAAAAAAATTAAAGTGGCTCCCACGGAAAGGGAAAAGCACAGAAAAATTTCAGAATATGAGATACTGCTCAACCCCGCTAATTTGGCAAGCAGACTGGCTGTCTGCCCAAACAGATATCCAATCAGCACAAAAATGGTGTTTGTAATCTGATTTTTCTTTCTTCGCTGGTTTTTTTCATATGTAATATTGTCGATCATGTTTTCCTCTTTTTATCTGTCTCCATATAATACAAATTTAGGTGTTGCCTAAAGTGAGGTGTTGCAATAAATGTGATCCAAATTATATTAGTTACAATATCAAAATTAAACCATTATGGGCCAGATAACCGCATTAACAAAAATCAAAAACAATGTAAAGCATGATGGCTTCGTAAAAAGTCCAATTTTGGCTTTTTACGAGTTCGTCAAGCATGACGTCCGCAACAGGAGAGGCAAGCTTATGACATTCTTGAATTTAAAAGAAATACCAACCAGAGAACCCGTACCCGGCTTTAAAGTCCGATTCATCCATTCGGACAACATGACTTTTGCACACTGGAAAATTGTGAAGGGCGCTTCTCTGCCGGAACACGAGCATCCCCATGAGCAGGTTACCCATGTTTTAGAAGGTGAATTCGAACTGACCGTCGGGAATGAAACCCGCATTTTGACCCCTGAGATGGGGGCGATCATCCCGTCGAACGTTCCTCATACCGGCAGGGCCATCACAGACTGCAGAATTATCGATGTGTTTTACCCTGTCAGGGAGGACTATCGTTAATAGAACCGAAATGTTATATCAATACGCGAACAACCGTTGTAATGTGGCAATTACTTCTAGTTGAGCTTTCGAATCAATCGCTCCAAGCTTTTTGATAAGTCTTGCTTTATCTAATGTTCTTATTTGATCAAGAACGATCTGACCTTGTTTTTTTTTAAATTTACAGGATACCCTTGTTGGGTAATCTTTTCCAGTCGATGTCATCGGCGCAACAATTACAGTTTTTATATGACGATTCATTTCATCAGGGGAGATAACCAGGCATGGTCTGGTTTTTCGAATTTCAGACCCAATAGTCTGGTCAAGATTTGTCAAATAGACGTCAAAGCGTTTTACTACCATTGCCATTCTTCTTCATCCCATGAGTGTGAAAAATCATCGCCTTCAATTATAGGTTCATCGTCACCCTTTTGGCCCATAACTTTAAAGGCTTCCTCCCATCCATCCCGAGCATTTCTAGCAGGTCGGATGATAATTTGATCTTTCTCAACTTCTATTTCAACATCATCCATAATTCCTGTTTGTTCAAGAATAGGCTTTGGAATGCGTAATCCTTGTGAATTGCCAATTTTAATTACACGTGCTCTCATGAGGCCTCCTTTTTAATATCAGTATGCACATTGTAATTACATTGATCATAAAAGTCAAGGATCAAAGTCGATATGAGGCTTCAAGCCCAACTCATAAATCATGGAGAAGCTCAGAATTATATGTAATTGCAATAGAACCTATCTTAAAAATAGAAATACGGTTCAAGTTTCAAGGAAGAGACAAAAAGGTAACCGGAATAATATATTGAGAGGAACTCCAAAACCGGTTTCAAATCCTAAGATGTCACAAACCCTATCTCAAAAATAGAAATATGGTTCAAGTTCAAGGAAGAGACAAAAAGGTAACCGCCCCGCCTATCGGCGGGATCTTCGAGAGGCATTTATAAATATTTCGAGGATTACCTTTTTGGCTCTGACGATGAAATTGGGCCATATAGCATTTTTGAGATAGGGTTTTTAATAGGTTTCCCACAGAAGCCTTTGTATACCACCCGGTGGAGCAGGTATGTTTGAAGAATGCCCGGTCTCAGATATGCCTTCCTCACCGGCTCCTGCGATACTTTTTCCTGTGCTGACAATGGCGGTTGCCCTTCCCTGCCGTATAATCACGTTGACGCCTGAGGGGATGCCGGTATTTTTTAAAATATAATGCGTGTCTTCCAGCATGCCTTCATCAGCAAGAGCTGCTGATGAATTCATTTTTTCCAGATCAAGGGAAGCAGTTCCGTCCGAATAATCAAGGGCATAAATAAAACTATTCCCTCCGGGAGCACAGATATCCTCAAATACCGGCTGAAAGGTTGTAAAATAAACTGTTTTAAAAAAAAGCATCGGCCGGCTCAGGCACATTTCTCCGACGTGATCGGCCGTGATATCCTGACTGCATTTTCCCTGTTTACCAAGGACTTTATACCATCCGCGACAGGTCTTATTCAAACCCGGATAATCCCGCATGCCATATAATATATCAAAAAGGCTTTCCTGTAATTCTTCATCCTTTCTTCCGGAATAGTCTTCATACTCAAGAGTTCCGTTCTGATTCACGTCTGCATTTTGATCCAGTTCGTCGCATGTTAAATTTAAAAGGTCTTTTTCACTTGCGGGCGCATCTGTGTCGGAAACCGCATAAAACCGGTTTTCATAGTCAGGGATATATCCTGGATGAACACGATCACCTGTCCCGAAATATAAAACCGGTTTATCCGTCCATTCGTTGCCCATGTAAGACACGTCCGGAGAATAAAAAGTCTTTCTGCCGAAATCAGCCATGTTAAGCGAAGGTTCTACGGATAGCGCTGTCACCGCATCGGGCTGATCGGATCCCGGATTTACCTGAAATATTCTTTTTACCCGCCATTTCTCTCTTTTCTCATACTGACCATAGGTCAATTTCCATATCTGTCCATATATATCAGCAGCATATACCAGCAAATCCCCTGAAGCATTGATAACC
>JAQYVL010000136.1 GCA_030145525.1 Desulfobacterales bacterium | reverse complement strand
AAACCTTCAGCGGCGACATGTCCAAGGCCACCCTCCCGACACCTGGCGATGGGGCGCCGGCATCAATGGACTCCTATAATGAGCGCATTGAGGTCTTCTGCACCAAATGCCACGACCCATCTGTATATGTTACCGGCGCAGACGGTTTTTCGGTATTTGAAAAACATGGAGCAAATCAGGGCCAGCACTCGGCCGCGGGCGGCAACCAACTGGCCTGCCTTGGATGCCACGGTGGGTTTATTCAGCAAAACGACCCCGGCAATCCATACAATGGGGCTGCTAATGGCAATATCCACGGGGTACAGTGGGATTGGTCAGCGGACGGAGGAAACGTTTTCGGAAGCAAGAGTTGGCCGGGGGTCGCCCCTAATGACAGTGTTGCGAATAACTTTATGGTGGGCGGCTGGCTTGATGGCTGGAGCGCTCAAGGTGAATGCGCTGGTGGAAACTGCAACCATACCGGCGATTCCGGCGGCGGAAAGCAGTCTTTTTCCCCGGCAATTGATTAGAGAGGAGGTTTCAAAATCCCTTCGAATGCCATATGGATAAGGTTGCGGGTCGGTCGTGTATACAAACTTTCACCGACTTGCGCCTTGCCTTGCGCGTGCTTATAAAAACCGAACAGGCGGCCGTTTCAACGGCCGCCTGTTTTACTTTCCTGATCCGAGTTTTATTTTTGATTTTATTTTTATCAGTAGAGCAATATCTTCGGATCTTATCATAACATCCCCGTTATTTCTCTTAACCGCCAGATTAAAAACAGTCTTTACCTGGTTCATATCTGCCCGCTCCTCAAGAAGTATCCGACAGAGTTGAAGAACAATCCAGTTTTTTTCGTAAACATCTCTTGAGCTGCGAATACCATCCATAAGAAATTTTTTCAGTCCGTCAATCGGATAGGGAACAATCCAGCCTCTTGTACGGCTTACAATTTCAAAAAGTTTTTCCGCTTTTACATGATACGGAGCTGCTTGAAGCCCCACCTTCCGCCATAGGCTCTGGTTTTGGCTTGATCCTGTAATCAGGGGCATAATTTTCAATACTGGGTCTGTTGCCAGATTCGTGGGGATACGGGGGTTCGCAGGATTGTTGAAATACGCCCTCAGGTTCAGGTTCTTGTTAATGGAATTCATATATTTGTTTGAACCAAGGCCGTGAATCAAAAAGGAGATTAATTTTGAATGAAGCGTAAAGTCGCCCCAGTTTTCATATTTTTTTGTCAGCAGAAAATCGGTTGAATAGTTTGCAGTTTTCTGATCAAAAACAAATTCGATGGGTGCTAATTTTCCCATGAAAAAGTCCTTCCCGGCCACATAATGGAGAACCGGTTTGTCGAGGGTCTGAGTCGGATAATCGGAAAAATTTGTTGAAATAAACGAAGGTGACCAGTTTTCTCTGATCAGAAGCTGTTCGATAGAACTTATACCTATTTTTTTTAGAGATTGTGATACGTTAGCGTTATTCCTGAGCGTTTTCTCAGCCGATTCAATATTTTTTATGGATATATCTTTTTTAGAACAGATCAGGATTATATCAGACCCATCAACAAAGGCCCTGCAAAAGCTGAAACTTTCAGCCAGCGTTTTAAGCACGATGCCAAGCATAGAATCTGAAGCATCATAAAAATGAATCCATTGAACAAAAACACCTTCTTCATTCAGGCGCCTGCCAACAAGGGTGTAAAATTCTTTTGAAAAGAGAGAATCAACACCGGTCACCCAGGGATTGCTGGGTTCGGATATGATGATGTCATATTTTTTGTCAGTGCCTTTCAGGATATTGAACGCATCTCCCTGGAGTATTTTAAGCCTCGGGTCTTTGTGGACCTGAAAGTTGTATTTTTCAAACAGAGGGAGCGCCTTTATAACGGATGGGGATATCTCCGCCACATCGATTGACCGGATTTCAGGATACAACGTCAGTTCCCCGGCAGTAATCCCTGTGCCCATGCCGACAACCAGAGCGTTTTCCTTCTTTGTCGCGAGCAGGGCGGGAATATGGGCCAGCAGCCTGACAGTTGGTTCCCATGTGGCGGAATCCGATTTTCCGTTTACAATCACAGACATCTCTCTTGATTTCGTTAGATTACGGGCATTGCGCTTAAAATCAAATTCCAGAACAGAAACCGTACCAACCGGATCATCGTCGTAAAATTTTACTTCCTTGTCACTATTAAACTTTTTGAAAAAACGTTCCGGGCCTTCAAAAGAATAAGTAAGAGGATTTCTTTTTCTAAAGGTGCCGAGTTTGAAATTGGTTTTGGTGTACCAGGGCGCTGTCAGAGTAATGATCACAATAACAGACAGAAGGACGGTGGAAAAATAAAGAAAATGTCTGGGCAGGTTTCGTGCAGCGAGCCATGTTGAGAGCGCAGCCATGCAGACGGCGACCATGAATATCTCCCTGATGTCCAGAAAATGATATAAAATGATGCCGCCCATAAGGCTCCCTGCCATGCTCCCAAGGGTGTTCAAGGAAAAAACAGTTCCCGAATGCCTGCCGATATTAGCCATATCTTTTTTGATTTCATGAAAAACAATCGGGAGTGTCGCGCCGATGGATAATACGGGAATCAGAAGAATAAGAGATATGAAAATAAAGATCAGAATATAATAGGCAGCCATACCCGCGGCATTTGACTGACAAGATATCCTTATCAAATGTGCCCAGTAGGGCCAGTTATCCACAGATGCATAGACGGCCAGCAGAGATACAGTAATAATAGCCTGGTTTAACCATAAAAGATTTTTTGATATTCTTTTGAACCGGCTCACAATATAACTGCCGCCTGCAATCAGCAGGATAAAGGCCGAAACAATGATACTGAATGAATAAGAAGAACTGCCGAATGAAAGGTTTGTGATCCTGATCAGACCATTCTCAAGGGTCATTACATAAAATCCGCTTAAAAAGGATATGACATACAAAACCCTATGAGAGATTTTATGATGGACGCCCGCAGCCTTCGTATCGATCGGTTTGTGAATCTTACTGTGGTTTTCATCAGGGCTTATATCACCCGCAGGAGCATATTGTGCTGAAGTATAAAAGAAGGCTGCCGCGGCAAGATTCAGGATCGCCGCCGTTAATACGGAACCGGGAAGTCCGATTATCGGAACAAGGAAAAAACCCGCCAAAAGGGTTCCGATAAACGCCCCGGCTGTATTGACAGCGTAGATGCCTGCATGGGTTCTGGTTGATTCTTTAAGATTTTTTGACAGCCCTTTGGTCAGGACCGGGATAGTCCCCCCCATGCAGATGGTGGGAATTCCCATCAGAATCATGGAACATATGACACCTTGGAAAACGATTGGAACCGGATATGAAAAACTCCATGAATACGTTACTTTTTCTATGATTTTAAATATCAGCGGGAAACAAAGACCCCATAAACCGATAACACCTTCCAGTATGGCGTATGTTCTGAACTGGTTTTTTACCGTAAGGGTTAATCTGCCGCATAAATAGTATCCGACAGACAGCCCGCCTAAAAAAGTTCCCAGAATGATTGCGGTTGCAATGCTGTCTGCGCCAAGTAATCTTGCAAGATATTTCTGCCAGGTGACCTGATAAATCAGGCCCGAAACTCCGGTTATTAAAATGAACAGGTTGAAAGTCAATCGCATAATAATATATTCTTGTTTATGAAAAAATTAATTGATTCGACGAACCTTTAAACATAAGTTTTATAGGGAGTATAAACATGCCCGTCCGCTATTGCAACAGCAACATTCAGCCTTCATTTTGAAATGCTTCAATTTCAGGATACAGCAAAGAGCAATTTTATTTTTAGAAGTAAAAAGCTGCCGTGTAATTGAGTGTCTTTATCCTTTCCTATTGATTTGAACCTCTATGATTGTTATATAAACGATGATAAAAGAGTTGGCCCACACTATAGGAAACATGACTGAAATAGTATCTGCCCAAGGGACATACATGACCGACTGACGCTGATTATGTTTTTAATTATCGTTGCTCAAGCGGTACACAACTGTAAAACCGGTACCTAATATAATGAACTATACATGAAGAAGCGAGCACTGCCTACTATACTATTTGACAAGCTGGCTTCATCAAAACTTGCCCTGGTGATGGTGCTTTTGTTAATCCTTCTCTCAGCTGTCGGGGCCGCCCTTCCTCAGGAAGGAAGGATGGAGTTCACGGATATAGCTCTCTGGCAGATAGACCATCCGACCATTACCAGTATGATGGAGCCTTTAGGATTCTTTCATGTATTTCATTCCTGGCCGTTCATCATCGTTATTCTCCTCCTCGGGCTGAACACACTTACATGCACTCTTTTACGCTTTGCGAAAGAAGGGGGTTTCTCCTCTTTCAGAGGCCCTGGATCGTTACGTAGGCTGGGTTTTTTTTCTCTCCATCTCAGCCTGATCCTTCTGTTTGCGGGCGGATTTTTGACTTCTGCAACAAGAATGAAGGCACGAATTGTGCTGACAGAAGGGCAGACTTTCGAGGAGCGCCATGACAACTATTTACAGCTTGCGGAGGGACCGCTTCGCACTGAGCGCCATACAGGTGCTATGGTCCGGCTGCAGAAAGTCCAGATAAAATACGAGAAGAAGCGATATCCCGTCGATGTTACTTCAACCCTTGAGTTTCAGCAGGACAAGGATAAATTGCTGAAAGGGGTGATTAAAGTCAATTATCCCTTCACCTATAAAGGGTTGACATTTACGCAGGACAAGACCGGTTTTTCACCGCGCCTGGTGATCCGGAATAAAAAGACTAAACGACTACTTTTTAACTCTTTTATCGCTATTCAGACCTTTGACAAGCCGGCGGGAACGGTGTACAAAGACTTTTTGTCGTGGCCATTTCTCAAACAAAAATTTACAGGGACAGTATTTCCAAGCTTTTCCATTGATAACGGAAAGGTTAAAAAAACAGGAGAAGATCCTGAAAATCCCCTTTTACGTATTGAGATGACAGATGAAATCCGGGATGTGTCGGCACAGGGGAATTTGCTTCTCGGCGGCAGGATCGTCATGGATGAATATATATTTTTCTTTACAGAATTAAGGCGTTGGTCCAGCTTTATGGTTGTCCAGGACCCGGGCTATCTGCCGGTGTGTGTTGCCCTGTGGCTGGGACTGGGGGCACTGGTTTTAAGATACGTTTCAGATCTTAAGCTGTGGTTTACGGAAAGACCTGCCAAGTGTTAAAATCTTGGAAAGAGAAAACAATATCATAAGGAGCAAGCTATGCAACAGACTGAGATTATACTTTTCTGGATGACGGTGTTTGTGTATGTGGTTGCTTTTTGCGTTCACGTCTTTGGTTTTGTGCGCGGCAGCACCCGCACCGATACCTATGTAATGCGACTTATATGGGCGGGAATGGTTTTACATACAGCGACAGCTCTTGCCCGCTGGGTCGCGGCCGGACATGCCCCGGTCACGGATACCTATGAGCTTAATTTAATAGGAACGTGGTTTACTGTATTGATTTTCGTGGTTTTTGAACGTCTGAAAAAGATAGATCGTTCCATAGCTCTGGTGGTGACACCTCTGGTATTCTTAGTCTTGGGACACGGGATTATGTCGCGAAGCGCGCCGATCCCCATGGGTCCGGCCTATCAGAGCCCCTGGCTGGTGGTTCACGTGATTTTTGCCTGGCTGTCCTTCGGATGCTTTGCCATCGCCTTCGGAGCGGCCGTATTTTTACTTATAAAAGAAAGATTCCCTGAGTGGCAGCCGATATCCAAAGTTCCCGACATTACTGGTCTGGATCTTGCGGGATATCGATTTATAGTGCTCGGTTTCATTAACCATGCAGTAATGCTCGTATCCGGTGCCATCTGGGCCAAAAAACTCTGGGGGCACTACTGGAGCTGGGATGTGCTGGAGATATGGTCTCTGATAACGTTTCTCTTCTATGCATTTTACCTCCATGCCCGTTCTTTTTTAGGATGGAGAATGAAACGGGCCGCCTGGTTGACAGTGCTCGGTTTTGTGGTTTTGTCCATCTCCTTCTGGGGTGTGCAATGGTTTTCGCCAACAGCCCGTCCGGGGCATGAGTGGAATGAAGGAAACGGTTCTGTGGTGACAAAAGAGGAATTGCCGAAAACTGTGATGGAAAAATAAAAAAGGGGAAGGTCGTTCTTAAATCGACTCCGGGAAAAAAATCCACTACAATATGTGTAAACCAACAGGCCTCATGGTATAGATATTGCTTTAATGAATGCCTCAAGGGAGACTTATTTTGGCCATACTTGTACTGTTAAACAATTTTCTGCATGATTTTTCAGCAGCCGGCTGGCTTTTTGGTTCATTACTCCTGTGGTCGATGATGCGAAAAGACATTTCGAACCCGGGGGCCGGAAGGTTCATTACCGACACTCTGAAGACGGTCCTCTTCTGGATGCGGATCAGTCTCGCCGGGATAGTCGTTTTCGGAATTGTGCGGACGCTGGCGTATAAATCCTATGAATGGAACGCTGCTGCCGGGCAGAGCCAGATAACACTTCTTATTATAAAGCATGTGATCCTTACCGGAATTTTTGCGGTGGGGCTCCTCTACTATATCAGGGCAAGGAAGTTTGTCCGAAAGGCAGTTAATGAAAAAATCGAATAAAGTAATGCTTATCACGCCGCCTTACCATTGCGGTGTGGTGGAATCAGCAGGCCGATGGCCAAACCTCGGCTTTATCTATATTGCCGGCGAACTGGAAAAGGCCGGTTTTGAAGTTGAAATTTACGATGCCATGTCGAAATTCCACGAATACGATCAGATCCGGGAACATATCCGAATGGAAGCTCCGGATTTTGTGGGTGTCACGGCAATAACAGCCACCATAAATGATTCCATTAAAGTGTTGAAAATCGCCAGGGAAGAACTCCCTGGAGTCACAACGATTCTGGGCGGCGTTCATGCTACTTTTTTATACGAGGAAGTACTTTCAAACGACGGAAAATGGGTAGATTATTGCGTGCTGGGTGAAGGCGAGTTAACGATGCCGGAACTTCTCGACGTCCACAGAAAAGGGGGCGATGTTTCCACGGTTCCTGGAATTGCCTATCTCCATGATGGAAAAGTCAAACAGACAGGGGCAAGGGCTTTCATTGCAGATCTTGACTCCCTGTCTCCTGCATGGCATCTTGTAGACTGGTCAGATTACCCCCTGTATTTCATAGACAATTCTACGGTTGCCATCATAAGCTCGTCCCGCGGCTGCATTCATACCTGTATCTTCTGCTCGCAACATAAATTCTGGCAAGGGTCCTACCGGCAACGGGATCCATACAAGTTCGTCTCAGAAATCGAACACCTGGCCGTTACGTACGGCATTAATGTGTTTTTCATTGCTGACGAGTACCCGACCCGCTCCCGGGAACGCTGGGAAAAGATCCTCGATCTGCTGATCGAGAAACAGCTTGGGGTTCACATTCTTCTGGAAACCTGCGTGCCGGACATCATCCGTGACCAGGACATCCTGCATCGTTACCGCAAGGCCGGCGTCCTGTTTATTTACCTGGGGGTCGAAGCCACTAATGATCGAAAACTGGAAGAATTTAAGAAAGAAAACAAATTTGAGGATTCAAAAAAAGCCCTCAGACTGGTAGCAGACGCGGGGATGATTGTTGAAAGTTCCCTCATTATCGGCACACCCAACGAAACGCTCGAATCGATCAAGGAAATTTTGGAGGTTGCCTATGATTACAACTCTGATTTCATGCACTTTCTATTGCTGGCGCCCTGGCCTTACGCGGACATGTATGAAAGTTTAGAACCGTATATTGAAGTTTGGGATTACTCCAAATACAATCTGGTGGAACCGATCATAAAACCCAAAGCCATGACACGCGACCAGCTGATGCGCGCGGTTCTAAATTGTTATAAAAAATACTACATGCGTAAACTGCCCGAATGGGCCAATATGAAGGGTAACGATTTGAAGCGCTCCTGCCTGATCAAGGGCATGAAAGCCATCATCGACAACTCCTTTCTCAAAGACCACATGACAGGTTTGGGAGGTATGCCTAAAAGCGTACGAAAGCTTATTGATATACTTGAACCGTAAAGTAATTTTGGTTATATCGGCAGTCCTTTGCCTTCGAATATTTAAAATTGGGCGAAATCCGTCTAAAAATGTATTGCCATGAAAATAATGTACGAGTTCAATACACACCTAACCATCTTTTATTAAAGATGAATATCGATATGTATGCCAATATTGCCAACAATCCATACAGACAGCGTGGATTGATGTGTCGGCATGGGCATTCCCTCCAGATGAAAAATTTTACGTATAAACCGATCATAATCCTTAAAAGATATAATATAATATATTAATTGCATATAGTTAGATCTGCCTCTCTATAGCCTCGTAACATTTTTTAATAATCGTAATAGAATGCACATCGTGGCATCACATTTGCTATATTCTATTGAAGAGCAGCAGTGAAATGTCTGAGGAATACTTTTTATGCTTGTCCGGCAATAGACGATTTCATCCTCACCCTAAAAAGGTTTCGGGATATCACGTCTGTGCTGGTATCAAAAAAAGTGATTGATATGGAAAAAGCGATTGATATGGGCAAACGGTTCTATCGGCAGAGAAATATTAGTGAAAATAATGCAATTGTTGCAAAATCTTTTAAATTATCGTTTTTTTTTAACCCGAATTCTGCACCAATGTTTACGTCTCCCTGTGGCAATCCGCAGTGAGCGGACTTGCTGTTGGAATTCAAACTCATGAGGAAATCAATCAAAGTAATCGCAATAACGGCGGCGGTATTCATATCCCAATTTCTAATAAACGATATGCTGCTTGCAGAACAAAAGCCGAAGAGTGGTCCAAGTTCTACAGGCCGGACGCTGTTAAAGAATTTTAATCTTCACTTTACCGGAAAGTATTGCGAGGAATGCCATGAAAAAATTCCTCAGCCGGGTGGTGATCCATTTTTAAAATTTGAAGGCAGTTTCATAGAATTATGCGGAAGATGCCATGACAACAGTCGGGGAAATTATCCGCACCCGATAGGCATGAAGCCATCTATGGGTAAAAAAGGAAATATACCGAAAAATTTTCCGCTGGTGGACGGGAAAATATCATGTAAAACATGTCATGATTTATATCTGCAGTGCCAGGAGAGTTCAAAACAGAAAAAAATGACTTCCCTGAGAGGAGCGCCATTTAAGAAAAGATCAGATTTTTGTTTTAATTGTCATAATCAAAAGAATTATGCGATGCAGTATGCACATGATCAAATTGATGAAAAAGGAAAGCTTTACGCAAATAAATGCCTGTACTGCCATGCGAAGATACCTGATGTAAAAAAAGATGAATTTAAGGATGTCAAGCTCGTAAAAAATATAGAAGCAGTTTGCCAGGGATGTCATGTCATAAGCGGGAATCACTCAGGAAATTTTAACCACATGGTTAAACCGACTGATAAGTATTTGGTAGTAATGAAAAAGATGGAAATAACTTTCGGTATCAGTTTGCCATTGGACGATAAGGGAAAAATATCCTGCATGACCTGCCATAATCCGCATGAGAAAGGTGTTATCCCGGCTGAAAGGCCGGCTGCAAAGGGCGCGGATTCGAAATTCAGGCATCGTTTGCCGAAAATAATGTGTATAGAGTGCCATAAACTATAAATAATACTGTCAACACACAGGAGGGTAGAAAGTTTGGAAGCAACAAAAAAATATTTTACATTTTCCATATATGTTGCTGTGGTTTTTATTATTTTAATCTTCGGTTTTCGGGTCGAAGCCTCGGACAAAGAAAACTGTCTCATGTGTCATAAATACCGGTTCATTGGCCGGATCGATGCAAATGGCAAGAAGATAAATTATAATGTCGATGAACATATGTATTCAAAAAGTGTTCACAGAAACGTCTCCTGCAGAGACTGCCATACCAACATTAAAAAACTGCCGCATGATCCGGTGACCGAGGAAGTTAATTGCGCCAATCAGTGTCACATAAAACCGCCGTTTGCCGAAGAAAATTTTTCCCATAAAAAAATTATAGACAGTTATAACCAAAGTGTTCATGGAATTAAATCCGAAGACGCTCCGGAATTAAAAAAAGCAAAACCCGATTGCAAATTTTGCCACCTTAATCCGATTTACACCCGGGTTGATGAAAGCAGAATAGCCTATGAGGAAACGCTGGCACGCTGCAAAAACTGTCATCAGAAAGAAGGGGCAACTCAGGCTTACAAACATATAACCCATCGCCTGAGACACAAAACCTCCCGCTCACCCCAGGAGATTGTGTTATTATGTTCAAAGTGCCATCAGGATGCTGAGTTAATGAAAACATTAAACGTTAAAGATGCCGGTTTGACAGCAGTTGAAACATATAAACATTCGATACATGGTAAGGCAGTGGCACTGGGATCCCAGGTCGCTGCTGATTGTATCAGCTGCCATGCTTCCAATGCGCTGCACGACATTTACAAGAAAGACCATGGGAGTGCCACTGTGAACAAAGACAATCTTAAAATAACATGCAAGCAGTGTCATGAAAAAACAAATGACCGGTTTGTAGAAATTGCAGTGCATTCGCGCATTGATCGAAATGAAAAGCCGCTATTATTTTTTGCAGGTTTTGGCCTTAAACTGGCGTTGTTCGCCACGGTATTCGGACTTATGAGTTTACTGTCTCTCGAAACTCACGCCCGAAAGAAGAATGGCATGAAATGGCAGATAAAGCGCGGATCAACGTGGCGAGGGAAGTCAAAACGTTAAATTACAGTAATATCTTGATATAATTAGGAGATTTTATGACAACAGTATCTGAAGCGTCTGCAATCAAAGCAGGAGATACCTCAATTGCCGAAGACGACTATTTTACTTATGTAGAAGGAGTAGGCAATATCCCAAGAGATATTTACCGGCATGTTGAATCCAATCCTTTAGGCGATCTGCCGCGTTATTCTATTCACATCATCATACAGCATTTTTTTGTTTTTACGACGTTTATTGTCCTTGCGGCAACAGGGATGGCGCTCCATTTCAGCGATCTTTTCTGGGCGCCGTACCTGATATCGTTTTTCGGTGGTGCCGACACGGCCAGGTTAATCCATCGGATCGCCGCCGCTACGATGGTCTTTGGAGGAGTATATCATCTCATCACTATTATCGGAGGACCGCTTCTAAAAATTCATAAAGGTGAGTTTGATTATAGACGAACGCAAATTCCTCGAATTCAAGACGTCCATGATTTGGTCAATGACATTAAATACTTTTTAGGCTTGAGGGATTATCGGCCCAGGATGGAAAAGTTTATGTACAAACAAAAGCTTCATTACCTGGCGATCTTATGGGGAAATACGGTCCTTATAAGCGCAGGATCATCTTTGCTGTTTCCTGAAATAACTGCCAGAATCTATTCCGAGGCCGTTGGATTCCTGCCTGAATCACTGGTGAAAATTTTTTCGGAGACAGTCGCAAATCTTTGGCCGCTGCCGGCTTTTTTTCAGGATTTTGCCAGATTGATGCACGTAGATGAGGCGATTATGGCGCTGATCGTAGTGGCGTTCTGGCACCTGTCGAATGTCCATCTGGTGCCGGGTCGCTTTCCGCTTCAATGGACGTTTTTAACCGGCAGGATCACTAGGGAGCATCAAATTGAGGAACATTTTCTGGAATATATCAGAAATCTCAATGAAATACCTGAAGAAAAAGAGTACATGCGAAAGCTCCTGGAAGAAAAAGGATTCGCGAATAAAGTAAAGGTGTCGGTCGAAGATTTACCCAGACCGAACTGATAAAAAAAATTGAACATCAATTCGAATATGTTAGCTGTCTGAATGGACATATTTGGATGCTATTTTTCATGAAATATTCGGCTTGAAGGAGGGAAACGTTAAGTGCCTGAGAAACCTGAAAGAACAGATCATCCCATATTTGTATATCTCATAGGATTCGGCGTTATCATGATGATTCTGGCCGTGCTGGCGGGGGTGTTGTTTCATTTTACCCTGTCTCCCCATGCCCTTGAAATCATAGCGCCGGTAAAAGCAAAACTGATTTCCGTTGAACACTCGGCAATTTTAGAAGAAGCTCGAAAACATGAAAAATCTGAAATACACAGGCATTTTCATAATATCATCGAGTTCCCGAAACTTTCTGAAAATAAGCGTCCGGTATGCTTCATTTGTCACTCTGATTATCCCCACAGCAAAACCAAGAAAGTCAGGTCTCTTTTAAACATGCACACCCAGTATTTTGTATGCGAAACCTGCCACATCAAAGAGGACGAGGATACGAAAAAGGATACGAAAGTGGTATATACATGGTATAACCCCTACGATGACAATCCCAAGGGACCATTTTTTGGCACGAGTTATGATGCGGAAACAGGGAAGCTTGTTGAGGTCGAGGACAAATTGTCCAAGATTGCACCTTATTTTAAAAAGGATGGGGATCTTTCCTCCGCAATTCAGGTGCAGGATGCACCTTTGGCCAAAGATTACATGAAAGTGAGAGACACGCTGACGCCTGAACAGAGAGACGGGATCAAAATGAAATTCCATGTAAATGTCAAACCTAAAGGGCATGAATGCAATATCTGCCACTCCGAAGATGGTATTTTTGACTATGGTAAACTGGGATTTAGTAAAAATAGGACAGCAGATCTGAAACAGTTGAATGTCAAGGGATTGATAACCAAATATGACGATTTCTATCTGCCGAATCTTTTTAAATAAGAAGCCATATTACCTGAAGACTCGAAAGCCTGAAATGAAAAATTTTCTATCAGATAAGGGTTGTGGTTTGATCCGGACAAATCTTGTCTTGATTTGTCTCATCGCTATCATTTCTGTAACGGTCATTCCAAATATTTGTTCCGCCCAAAATTGTAATAACGTTGAATTCCTTTTCGATATTCAGCCGAATGCCGATCAACCAAGCGATATCTCCATCGGTCCCAATGGAGATATCTATATAGTGGATGGTGTT
>JAQYVL010000135.1 GCA_030145525.1 Desulfobacterales bacterium | reverse complement strand
ATTCAACCGGAACTATATTTTACATTTCCCCCGAACAGATAGAAGGTGAACCGGTAGATCAGCGTTCCGATATATACTCTTTAGGAATAAACGCTTTTGAGATGGTTACAGGCAAAAGACCATTCCCTGAAGATAATCTATGGGAATTAAAAAAATTACATCTAAACATGGACATCCCTGATCCTGCAGAGCTGTTGCCGAATCTGCCGGAGGGAATGAGAAGGTTTATTTTAAAGGCTAGCTGTCGAAAACCTTCTGAAAGATATCAGAATGTAAAGCAGGCCCTGAAGGATCTTCAACCCCTTACCGAAAAATACGGGAGAGCGCAACAAGAACTACTACCTGTACGGGAACAAAAAATAACCAATATATTTCTTACATATGCAAAGGACAACCAGCTTAAGATAAGCAAACTTCTGGACAGATTCAGGACAAAGGCAAGAGAACTGGGAATCAAAACGAAAATAGCTGATTTTCATGATATTTGATTATACACCACTAAGTTAAGTAAGGAACAGAAACTGTCAAAATGAAAACTTTCGCCTGCACTCACAAAGGATTTATTCGAAAAAATAATGAAGACCGTTATCTTATCAAGGAGATCGAAGACGGCTCCATTCTGCTTATCGTGGCTGACGGGATGGGCGGTGTAGCAGGGGGTGATATTGCCGCTGAAATCGTAAGAGACAAACTGGCTACGATCAATAATAACCAAAATAATATCAGGGGGCAATTGTCAAACCTTGTTAAAGATGCGAATCGCATAATATTTGACAAGGGAAGAACCGATCCCGCGTTAGAAGGTATGGGAACCACGGTAACATGCTCATTTTTACAGAAAGATACAGCCTACTGGGTTCATGTCGGCGACAGCAGGCTGTATTTACTCAGAAACAGGGAGCTTATTCAACTAACTCGAGATCAGAATATGGCCCAGTTCCTGATCGAAGAAGGAGAAATCACCTCCGAAGAGGCTCAAAATCACCACTCTCAAAATCAGCTGGACCAATGCGTTGGATGCGATGTCTGTGTACCGGACACGGGCAGCCTTAAAATTAAAAAAGGAGATTTACTTGTCCTTGCCACAGACGGCCTTCATGGAGAAATAAATAATGAAGCTCTTGCTTCCACTCTTATTTCTGACTCCGATATTAAAAGCAAAGCGTTATCTCTCGTAGATGCCGCACTTGACGCGGGCGGAAAAGACAATATTACAGTAATCATCATCGAAATATAACATGAAGGATAATGCTTCAAGAGCCTATAATCCGGGCTGCATTTTGTATTGACAATAAATATCTCAATGTGGGATATAGGATTGTCATCAATGAAAAAAATAAAGGAATTAGCGAGTTATGAGCTTAAAAGCAGCCTCCGCATCCAAAGAGCTTATCCTGTTAAAGGACCGGATAACAGATTTTTCAGAACAGGTAAAAAAGCTGTCCAGCATAGACTTCAGCCAGTGCTATCACTGTCAGAGCTGCTCCGGCGGATGCCCCTTTTCACAGGCAATGGACTATCTGCCCAACCGCGTAATTCGTCTTATTCAGTTCGGACAAAAAGAGAAAGCGCTTAAATGTTCGAGCATATGGATATGTGTCGGATGCGACACATGTGCGATTCAATGCCCCAATGCTGTGGATATTTCAAGCGTTATGAAGGCGCTGTGCCGGATAGCTCTTGAAGAAGGCTATGTATCGGAACCCGATATTTCTGATTTTCATAAAGAGGTTATCAATTCAATAAACCGATACGGCCGAACCCATAAACTTGAAATAATGATGCGCTACAAACTCCGAAAGCGTGACTGGTTTGGAGACATGGGCGTCGGAACAAAAATGTTATTAAAACGAAAACTTGAGTTTCTCCCCTCTCGAGTCAAAAATATGAAAGAAATCAAGCAGATCTTCGAAGAAAACAGGATGTAATAAAAATGGCTTTAACATTAAAAGACGTTTCCTATTTCCCGGGTTGTTCTCTTGCTACGACAGCAGAGGAAAACAACCATTCCATGCTGGAACTATGCAGAAAAATCGGTGTAAATCTTGTGGAATTAAAAGACTGGAATTGCTGTGGAAGCTCTTCCACTCCAAGCATAAATGATGAACTTGCTTTCGCCCTTGGAGTTCGCAATCTTTCACTCGCTCCAAAAGGGATTCCTCTTTTGGTTCCCTGTCCCAATTGTATTGTCCGTTTGCGTCAAAGCCTTCATAAACTTAAACAGGATGAAAAAAAACGCTTAAGTTATGAGGAGAAATGGGGAAGGCCGATTAACCCTGACCTGGAAATAATCAATTTTTTTGATCTGGTAGATGGCATTGATTTCCTCGATTTTTCAAAAAATCGAAAAAAGAGACTTCAGGGCCTGAAATTCGTTCCTTACTATGGATGTATGCTGGCCCAGCCTTCCAAGCTGAAGGAATATAATAAAAGCTACCATGGTGTAATGGAAAAAATACTCTCCTCCCTGGGAGGCGAACCATTGAGCTGGCCATATAATTCAAAGTGCTGTGGCACATACCTGTCCGTTGCCAAACCGGATCTAATCACTCCTGTAGTAAACGAAATCATAAAGGGAGCAATTAATGCAGGAGCTGATTGCATAGTAACCCCCTGCGCAATGTGCCATCTAAACCTTGAAGTGCGCTGCAATCTGAAAACGAAGATACCCACAATGCATTTTTCAGAGCTTCTTTCACTTTCCCTTGGCACTGACAACTACGAAAAATGGTTCTTGAAACATCTGGTTGATCCTAAACCAATTTTTCAAAGTGCCGGTATTATCTGATTGTTATGAACAAGGACAAGTCTGCAAACGCTGCATATAACGAAACTATCGCATTAGCCTCCAGACTGAAAAATTACTTCCTGGGCCAAGAAGGTGCAATAATTGCTTTCAGCGGAGGTGTGGACAGCTCTCTCCTGGCTTATACAGCCCGTCTTTCACTAGGAGATAGAATGGTCGCAGTGATTGCCGACAGCCCTTCATTGGCGGAAAGAGAACATCGATTAGCAATTGCATTCGCTGAAAAACACAAAATCCCGCTCGAAACAGTAAGAACAGAGGAGATGAATGACTCCCGCTACATTGCCAACATGGGAAACCGATGCTATTATTGTAAAGAAAGTTTATTTAAAGAACTTTTGGATCTTCAAAACCGTCTGGCGGCCAATTCCCGGGTTGCTCCATGGCCTATATTTTATGGCGCCAACACAGACGATCTAAGAGATTTCCGGCCAGGGATGGAGGCCGCCAAAAAGGCCTCAGTGAAAGCACCGTTTATTGATTTAGACATGAATAAAGAATCTATTCGGAAGCTCTGCTCTTATTACAATCTGGAAGTCGCTCACAAACCCGCAGCGCCATGCCTTGCCAGTAGAATCCCGTATTTCGAGGAAGTTACCCGAAAAAAGCTCAAACAGGTAGAGGAAGCAGAGAGTTTTCTTATTGATATGGGTTTTCAAGAAGTGAGGGTCCGTAATCATGGTGATACGGCAAGGATTGAAGTTCTGCCGAATAACTTTCCGGATCTGACAGAACACCACGAGAAAATAACAAAAAAGTTTCATTCCCTGGGTTTTCAGTTTGTTTCAATGGATCTTGACGGCTTTAAAAGTGGCTCCTTGAATACGGCACTTGAATTCAAAAAAACAAATTCCGCTCCAAAAAACTCTTCCCAAGTTTGAAAAAAAGGGGCGGGCGGTTTTCTCTTTGGGTAAGAAAACCGCCCTAATGGAGGTATCTAATGCCAGTGGATTTTATACCATGGCTATTACTAAATTAAACTTTTATCTCCAAAAATATAAAATGTCAAGAAAAAAGTACCACAATGTGATACATTTTTACCGTATTGCGATCATGGCAATAATGCTTTATAATATTCAACAGATATCGGACTGACATCAGCCGAAAGGCTTTAACAATGGCTCTCGTATTAAAATATTCTGTTATAACAACCTGTTAATTCAAGGAAAAAATGTGACAATCAAAATCTTATTTACGTTATCAATCTGCATATTCTTTATCCCGACCTTTATTTTCACTGCAAGCGCCTGTGTAGAATCAGATATCCAGGAAACCGACAAACTTATGGCTGCCGGTATGTATGATAAGGCTATTTCTATATTGGAGAAGTGCATCAACTATGAATTATCAGGCCCTGAAGTGTATTACGGACTCGGCACATGCTACCTGAATATAAACAAATTCGAAAAAGCGGACAGGCATTTTATTGCGGCTGAAAAATTAGATATAAAATATGCCAAAACCGTTGGTGAAACTTACAAAGAAGCCGGAATTAAAAGCCTGACTACGGGCAAAGTGAAAGAAGCGGCGATATTATTTGACAAGGCAATCGGATATGACTCCGCCCTGAGGGAAAGCATTGCTGAATCGAGTTTCCAAAGAGGGGTCAAAACACTTAATAAGGTGTACTTTGATTTGGCAATCAGCTTGAAATCTAATTATCAGAAAAAAATATTCAGCTTTATAATAGACAAAGCAAACGAGTCATCAGACAAAAAATGTGTCAACCTTTATAAATTAGCGGCATACTACTGTGATAAAACCTGCGACAGAATCAAGCAGGCTGGTTCGAGATTAGTAAGACTTGCCAACAGCATTGAGAAAAAAAATGCGTTTGATGCAAGGATTGATAAATATAAAAACATTGCACGAAATTTTGTCGATCTGGAACCAGATTATAAAATTTATGATACCGGTGTTCATCCTTTTAAACTTTCCAAAGGGGACCTGACAAGCTGGATAAGAAGTAAAGGTGATGGAGAAAAAGATTATGAGTTTCGCTCAAATAATCAAAAATATGAAATATTGCTGAGAAATGGAAAAGTTTATCGTGCCTGGGCCGGTGATGCGTTACCGAGGCTGATTGATTATGATATTAAAATAAAAGCTGCCGACGAAACCATAATTTTTCTGACAATTCGGTGATGACAGGACTGACCACCGAAACCATAATGGAATTCCGGAATTTTTTTAAAGGGCGAAAAAAACATGAAATTCAAAAACCCAAGCGACCCCTTTCAAGGATCAAAAGCTTACCGGAACACCCTTCTCTTATTAACATCATGATTTAAGTGCGGAATATCAAAAGGTTCTCTCCGAAAAAACTGTAGACGTTATATGTCACAATGTGGTATATATATTTCATTGTCTTTTCATTTCAGCCGGAAATTGTTTCACCTTGACCAAAAGGAATGAGAGCATGAAGCAAATTCGACAAAATTGTTGGGAATATCGAAAATGCGGAAGAGAACCGGGCGGTAAACTGGTACCGGAACTAGGTACATGTCCGGCGGCGGTTGACATCTCTTACAACGGCATAAACAGCGGAAAAAATGGCGGCCGGATTTGCTGGGCAGTTGCCGGCACTTACTGTGGTGGAAAAATCCAGGGGACATATGCTGAAAAACGTACTTCCTGCATGGACTGCGCTTTCCTGAAGCTGGTCCACACAGATGAGGGCGCTTCCAAGATGGATTTAAAATTTTTACGATTTATTTCCAATGGAAAGAGCAGTCCGTATTTTGATTCTATGACCTATATTCATATCAATCCCGGAGAAAGGTTTATTACCCAGGGAGAAGTAGAAGATACCGCTTATATTATTCAAAAAGGTTCGTGCCTGGTTATCGTAGAAAAAAACGGCGAGTTCCATCCGGTGGAACATTGCGGCGAGGGAGATATAGTCGGCGGGCTGGGAATTCTGACCGGTGAACCGCGCCGAGCCCATGTTGAGGCCGAGACGGAAATGGAAGCCTGGGTACTGAATAGATCCCAGTTTATCGATATTTCCAAAAAAGATCCGAAAATACTTACATTCATCACTGAAGTTGTGGCAGACCACTTTGAATCCACAAGGCCGACGGCCTACAGAACCATAGGCAAATATGTCGCAAAAGACATTATCGGGAGAGGCACTTACAGCATTGTATATAAAGGGGTCCATGAAAGTTTGAACATGCCTGTGGCCATCAAGATGATGAGGCATAATATGGCCATGGATCAGGAATTTCTCGACAGTTTTAATTACGAAGCAAAAATCATTGCAGGGCTGAACCACGAAAATATTATCCGGATATACGACGTCGAAGAGCGTTATCGTACAGTATTTATCATCATGGAATTGCTGGAAGGGGAAGGTCTGAATTACCTTCTCGAACGGCTGAAAATCATCCCGACACCTCTGGTAGTCAATTTTTTAATCCAGATCTGCAACGGTCTGAACTATGCTCACCAAAAAGGGATTATCCACCGGGATATAAATACGGACAAAATTTTTATTCTAAAGGGAGATCAAGTTAAAATACTCGGTTTCGGCCTTGCCTGTCCCACAGGCACCGAAGATTTCTTCTTCTCCGGGAATGTGGCCTACATGGCACCTGAACAGATCGACTGTTCGGCTGTGGATCCAAGGACAGACATTTATGCACTCGGTATTGTTGCCTATGAGATTGTCACAGGGCAAAGGCCCTTTCCTGAAAAAGACATTCGAAAGTTAATGGATTTTCATTTGACTCAGGATATTCCAGATCCCGGCAAACTTGTATCCGACCTGCCGAAGGAACTGGTCACATTTATAATAAAATGCGGCCGAATAAATCCGGAAAGGCGATATCAGAATATAAACGAGGCTCTGGAGGCACTCCAGCCCCTTATTAAAAAATATGGCTTGATTAAAAAACATACTGTTAAAGAATCGATTATGACCAACATCTGTTTGATTTATGATGAGGAACAACAGTTATCGCTGAGCAAGCTTCTGGATGAATTCAGTTCCGAAATACATGAGATAGGTGCCGTCCTTAAGGTCGCGGATAGCCAATGAGCGTAACCCGGAAAGAGGACCTTCCTGAAAACCTGTGTCACGTTTTTGCACACGACTTCTTGAAAAAGATAAAGAATTCCAGCCCTAAGGGCAAAATTTTCGACGTTTACATATAGGTTTCATTTTCAGAGAGAACCGATTGCCTTTTCATAATCCGTCAGCGTTGAAATCTTCGGATTTTCTCCACATGCAGGGCAAGCGGTTTTTTTCTTCAGCGTAACTTCCCTGAAAGTCAGTTCTAGAGCGTTATAGATCAGCAGCCTGTTGGTAAGCAGTTCCCCTTTTTGAATAATATATTTCAATGCTTCCGTTGCCTGAAGCGTCCCGAAAGCCCCGGCCAAAGAGCCAAGGACGCCAACCTGATTACTGCCCTGCTCAGCAGATGGAAGGGGCGGTTTCGGGAAGATGCATCGCAAGCAGGCTGACACCTTAGGAACAACGGTCATCATCTGACCGTCGAAAACCAGAACGCCTGCATGTGAAAACGGTTTTTCTGAAATAACGCATGCATCGTTAATGAGAAACTTGGATGAAAAATTGTCTGTGCCGTCTACGATGAAATCATAATCCCGGATGAGTTCGAGAATGTTTTTCGAATTCACAAACTCTTGATGTGTATTTACCTGGACATCGGGATTGATTCTTCCGATCTTTTCTCTCGCTGACTGAATCTTGGGTTTGTTCAAATCATCCGTAAAATGGATAATCTGTCTTTGAAGATTGGTGAGATCGACCACGTCGCTGTCTGCAATACCGATTGTTCCCACTCCGGCTGCAGCCAGATAAAAAAGGACAGCCGACCCCAGTCCCCCGGCACCGATGACAAGAATTTTTGCTTCTGCAATTCTTTGCTGTCCTTTTACTCCGATATCATCGATCAGAATATGTCGGCTATACCGCTGGGCCTGATCCCCGCTGAGTGTCATTTTTTCTCTCCCGGAAGCAAGATTCTACCTGTTTCGATACCCGGTTGATCCTGATTTGAATTTTCCGCGCTTGCAAGGTGAGTTCATCATATTCCTGCTCACCCTGCAATATCAACCAAAACCTCCCCTGAATGCAAATCCCTTTGAATTTTTTAAATACCCTATAATTTTCGATAGGTAATTTTATAGATAAAATTCTCTGGATCCAGCCAGTCAATGGTTTTACCGTCGATCTGAGCAAAAGGATACATGAGGTAATTTACAGGCCCGCCATCCTGAGGAGGATTTAACCGAATATCACGCCCTGTGCTCAGCCTTACTCGATAAGGATCTATTCCTCCCCAGAAATATCTCCGGCATTCTTCTGTTTTCCGGTCTGATAGTGTTCGTTTTTCCTTCAGCATCATTTTCCGGACATCAGCAGGATCTGCCGGAACCCAGCCATAACCCGGAAGATAGAACTCAGCCCAGCAGTGCTGCCAGGTGGTGATATCCTGCACAGATTTTTTCCCCTGCCGTATGCCGAAAATCTCTCTGGACGGAATTCCGGCCGCACGCAATAAAGCAATAAATATTGAACTGATATCACCGCATTTCCCTCCCGGATTTTTTAAAAGGGAGCATACATCTCCAGAACCGCATCCCCTTGTCTCAGGATTTCGATAGGTATTTTCGCATGTCCAGTCATAAATCGCCTTTGCCCTGTCCAGAACTGTGACTTTACCAGCTGTTATTTGATCCGCGAGCTTTTTAACCTCTCCGTCAATTGGCGCAAGACTAGTGGGCGATAGATACCTGGAATAATCTTTGGAAACCCGGCTGCTTTCTTTTTCAGGGAAATCGCGTCTGATCACCTCAATGCGTTTAACCTGAAATGAAAAAAAAGTTTGCGGCTCATCGTGTTTCTATCCCATTCCGCATAAAGCATCGGTGTTTTGAATTTACTGTCGGTGTAGATTGCCGATTCAGTAAAATCTCCCTTAATATGAACATTTGTGATATCCTGATCTCTGTCCGAAACCGGATATGGAATCCATAGCCTGATATTCTTCTCAGATTTATGATGGGACAAATCAAATTCCATGGTTACTATTCCGGAAACAGAATCACCGCAAACATCAGGTGCGGGGAAAAGAACCACCATCATCATCCATACAAACCCGAAAAATACCCTCATTATTCTCACTCCTGCACTTGTTTTGATTGGGGGATAAACCCTGCCGCAATGATTTCACTTCAATTTGCGTATTAGTCAGGGCGCTGAAGAATGTCAAAGTGAAAATATCGATGTAACTGATATACCTTATTGAAAAAATCTATAGTGGGAATGCCGTTCCGAATTAAAAACATAATCCTGCGGTTTCGGAGTAGCAAGGAGGAGAATAATTTATAATTTCCCGCTCTCAGCCAGATCCTGCAGACCATCCATATCAAAGAGTCTGATGTCCCGGCCGTTTACTTCGATAAGGTTCATGCTGCTCATTTTTGATAGAATACGTGACATTGTTTCGGGAATCGTACCAAGAAGGCTCGCAAGCTGTCCTTTTGAAATACTCAGGGTAACAGAAGCAGAATTCTGCTGCTCCTCTGATAGCAGAATCAGGTAGGATGCGAGACGACCGGGAACCTCTTTCAGGGAGAGACTTTCAATCTGAGCTGCGAACTGCCTGAGCCTCATGGAAAGGATGGCGAGCATATTCAAAGATATAGAAGGATTTTTTGTTATAAGACTGATAAAGGCTTCCCGGGACAAAAAGAGCAACCGGCTTTTCTTTATGGCCTCCGAGTTGGCAGGATAGACTTTTCCGGTAAAAACAGGCACCTCGCCAAAAACTTCCCCTGGTCCAAAAATATGAAGTATATGCTCCTTCCCTTCAAAAGAGACCTTGTAAATTTTTACCATTCCCTGTGAGACCAGATAAAATCCGATTCCGTTATCACCTTCGGAAAATATTGTCTCCCCTTTACCATATTCCTTTTCAATGATAATATCCCTTACGGAATCCAGCTGATCTTCAGGAAGCCCCGCAAAAAGGGGGCAATGCGAAATCAAATCACGAATATTTTTCATACAGCCTCCTGCTGAAAATGAAAATTAGCACCATGCCCTGATCTAAGTCAAGGCATTTATTAACGATTTTGGCAGAATGCAATCCAAAATCCGACATCCTGCCGGGAAGACAGACTGGTGAGCCCTCAGGGAAAAAATAACCGGATACATACGGAACTCCAAAGAATGACGAAGGGCATGGAGTTTGGTTGAAAAAACTCATTTTTTATCCGCGAGATTTCCCCCTAGATTAAAAAATGCTGTTAACTCAAATCGTTCAATAGCTAAAAAATGCCACATTGAGGTTGACAAAGACCTTATAGATAAAGTAAAAGAGCTTTTTCGTTGCTGGACGGAATCTTAAACAGCGTAATGGAAGTTTATATGTATTTTAATGATATGAATCTCATTATGAACGACATAACAGGGAAAGAAGCGGAATGTACGAATTTATAAGAGGGCCGATGGCATGGACCTGTTTTTCAATACTTATCCTCGGAATGATTTTTCAGGTTGTCAGATTTTTCCTGTTAACAAAAAAAATTCAACCTGTACGACTGGCAACCCCACCCCGATATATAAAAAAAAAGTTTGAACTATCGCGCGAGTCGTTACCATCACTTGCCGCAAAGTTGAGAGTTTCTGTTGTCGGCGTCAATCCTCTAATGACATTGGTTACCATTGTTTTTCATGTCAGCATAATCGTTCTGCCCCTGTTTCTGATGGAGCATAACATACTTCTTGATGTTTTATGGGGGATAAATTTTTGTCCATGTTCATTTCCAGAGTCAATTGCCGACTTCCTGACCGGTGTCATCCTTGCCTGCATTCTCTTTTTCCTGTTCAGAAGAATTTTTGTAAGCCGTGTTCGTTCAATTTCGACCTTTTATGATTATTTTATCATTCTTTTGACGGCAACTCCTTTTGTTACCGGATTCCTGGCGATACATGGTTTTTTTGATTACAGGACTCTGATCATTATACATTTAATATCCGTAAACCTTATCATGGTTTTTCTTCCCTTTGCCAAGTTTGTACATTCCATTTTCTTTTTTTTGAACCGCTTTTTTATTAGAAGTGAGTACAGCCTGTCAACAGGTTCGAGAAACTGGTGAAGAAGGAGTCATTTCTAAAAAGGATCTGAAATATGCCTGAAACGGAAGCTAAACCTGAAGCGCCTGACAGAAAAGAAATACTTGAATTTCTATCTGAGCACAAAACAAAAATGAAACTTTTCCTCAAAGTTTGCGCCCACTGCGGGCTTTGTGCTGAAAGCTGCTTTATATATACGACCCGTGGCTGTAAACCCGAGTACATGCCGTCACATAAAATGATTAATTCTATTGGAAAGCTTTATAAAAAAAAAGGAAAAGTAAGCTGGGAAACATTTGAAGAAATTAAAGAAATTGTATGGAAAAGATGTGTTCTCTGCACAAGGTGTTACTGCCCGCTGGGCATAGATATACCGGAAATGATTGCGCTGGCCAGAAGTATATGCCGTTCGCAGAATGTTCTTCCGGATTTTGATGAGGAGTGATAGAATGGGCTTTAGATATATCATAAAAACGATATCTGCCGGGATTTTATGTATAGCCCTTTTTTTCCCAGGCTCAATGATTTTCGCCCAGCCGGAAGAAATCATTCTAAACCACACTGAAAATTCAAAAGAGAAGAGACGTCCTTCCGTCATTTTCCCCCATGAGCTTCATATGGAGAGCTATGAATGCCTTGACTGCCACCACAAATATGAAAACGGGGAAAACGTGCTGGATGAAGACGAACTTGAAGAGGATAACCCGGCTGCAAAATGTTCCGGATGCCATGATTTGGAGAATAAATGTGATCTGCAGAAGACCTTTCACAGACAATGTTTAAACTGCCATGTAAACAATAAAATACCTGGAGAAAAACCAGGGCCAAGAATGTGCATCGGATGCCACGAAAAAAACAAATGAACCAACCTGATATTCATACAGGAGTGAAGATATGGTAAAAGGAAAAAGAAAACCCCTGAAACAGATACAGGATTCAATAAAGGATTACAACAAGGTACTCACTGTGGGATGCGGCGGCTGTGTATCGATCTGTCTCGCCGGAGGCCAAAAAGAGGTAATAGCATTAAATACCGAATTGAACGTGACTTTTAAGCTGGAAAAAATAGAAACACGCCTTGATGCCTATACAGTAGAACGCCAGTGCAACATGAACTTTCTGGCAGAGCTGGATAAAGTAGTGGAAAAATATGACTGCCTGATGTCAATGGCCTGCGGTGCCGGTGTTCAGCTTCTTGCGGAAAGATTTCACCAAAAACCGGTTATCCCCGCCATAAATACCATGGCTATCGGCATTGACAGAGGAGTTGGTCTATACGAGGAAAGGTGCCGCGCATGCGGAGAGTGTGTTATCGGTTTCACAGGAGGCATCTGCCCGGTCACCCGTTGCGCCAAAGGGCTTTTTAACGGTCCATGCGGCGGTGTGAACAATGGACAATGTGAGGCAAACAAAGATGCGCCCTGTGCATGGGTGGATATTTACAACAGATTGAAAGAGCAGAACCGGCTCGACAGCATCCTCAAGTTCCAGGAAACGATGCTTTGGCAGAATCAAACTCAAAGAACCATAATCCAGGAGCCGTATGAGAAAAGATATTATGAAAAATCATAGGTGCAAAAAAACACAATCGATAAAAAGAAGTAAACAGCCACTTAAACCGGAGCAGTAACAGCAATCTTCCACTTTTTATCAATGAGGCAACTGTTTTTAATTTCATCGAATCTCCTGCTACCGGCCCAGCTTTCAGCGGGACCGGTGTCATTCTAAATCGTGAAAAGTTGATCAGTCAAACATTGACAGTCTCGTAAAAAGTCAAAATTCTGATGGCAAAGAAAAAAGTTCAAGTTCAAGGCGCGCAAATCTCGAGGAATACCGTGGAGCGAAGCCATCAAACATTAATAATTCCAACCAAGGAAACCAAAGGCGAGAATATTCATAATGGTCGGAACCGCATAGATAATGAGTAGTGTTAAAATTTTACTCTTCATTGTTTTCAGGCTGATCACCAGAATGACTGCACAGTAGAAGTGGAAGTAGCCGAAGAAAAATATCAGCCAGATACCTTTGAAAGAAAGATTCCAGAACGGGTATTCCCAAACCAGATGCCCTCCCATGTTGAGAACGCATTCAATAAAGACCGCAAAGACTGAATAACCAATTGCCCAGAACCATTTTTCAGGCATGCCCAATATTTTTTCCGTCGTGCTTTCAGAAAGCGTATGATAATAGACAATACCGCCCAGCAAGAACATGAGGATGATTTCAATGTTCCAGCCAACCATGACACGAAAAGCGGTATCGCCGGGCGTTGTCCAGAAAGCCGAACGCTGGGTTAAATGCATGACCCACCCGTTCCAGGTTTCATTGAAAAAATCAACGCCGAAGAGGGTAAGTCCTGCCAAGACCGCATTCCAATTGCCGGTGGAACGGGCCAGCTTAATTTCTTTTGCGTAAACATAGAAAACAAGCAAAAGCAGCGTTACGATGTACCATTTCACCATTGAAAGATCTCTTAGGCCGTTTAACGCCTGTACGGTTGCTTCAGTCATGGGCACCTCCTGTATGCTTGGTATAATGAATCGAGGATAAGCCGCAAATCAAAGATCTTTCCGGCACAATCCCCGCAAAATCAGCGTTACTCCTTCTTCGTACATGCGGGAAGCAGAGCTTCCTTCGGATTTGATGTAAGTTTTGATCAGGAACATGATATAAATCGAAAAAAGAAGTTCTGTCATATGATCGATATCGACTTCATAAAATCTTCCCTCTTCGATCCCCTGTATGAGAATATTCTTTATCAGCATCATGGCGCCCTGGTTGATTTCATAAAAACGATCTTCGGCAGGCGAAAGGGTAAAAATGCCGGGGTCCATGATCAGGATGGATCGAAGTTCCTCATGATTTGACAGGTATTCAAATGATTTCGAAGCCATAACCGCAAACTTTTCCACCACATCGTCCTTTTTTGAAATAGCGGAGACAACTGAATTACGCCATTGTCTTAAAGAGTTGCCAACTGTATGTTCATACAGTTCTCGTTTGTTGGTCACATAAAAATAGAGATTGCTTTTGGTCATTCCAACCTCAGCAGCCACATCTTCAACTGTGGTTTTCTTGAATCCATAGCGGGCAAACAGCTTTAAGGCTGCATTAAAAATATCCTGTTGTTTGTCTGTTTTGGTCATCGGCACCCCAAAAATGAACTATTGAATTATTTGTTCAATTATTCTAAGCTGCGCTGGTTTGTCAAGAGGAAAAATCACCCGCAGGGCAATCAAAAAAAAGAAAAATGGTATTATGGGAGAGGTGGCAATGATAGAGGGGCGGGATCCATTTTAATGAGAAAATAGAAAAGCAACCTGATATCAGTAAAATATGACTGTTTTTTCTTTTACTCCACCTATTGGATTCTGCACAACATAATCAGAGTGTTTCATGAAGAAATGACTAAAAATCGTTTAGGTGTTTTGATCTGCCGGTCACATAAATTTTTGAAAATCCAAACTCTGTAATCTTTTCCAGAACTCAACCTTACAACACCTTATTTTTTCAAGCGATTTACAATTCTGATCTCATTTGATCATTAAAAAATGTTGAATTAATATTAACCCTCAACTGTATCACTGAGAGGGATTTCTATCACAAATTCAGTTCCTTTACCTATCGAGCTTTTGCATTCGATCTGCCCCTCCAGGGTTTGGTAGACAAGATTATGAACTATATGCATTCCCAAGCCTATTCCTCCCCTGCTTCTCGATGTTGTAAAGAACGGATCAAACAATTTATTAAGAATCGCTTCCTCCATTCCCTTGCCTGTATCGCTGTAGGTAAACAAAAGCATATTTTCTTTTTTATCAGCGGTTAATACAATTTTACCTTTTTCAATGCCTTCAAATCCATGTGTCAACGAGTTTATAACCAGATTTGTGATAATTTGTGAAAAGGCTCCAGGGTAACTGTATATCTTAAGATTGTCCGGGCACTCAACTGTTACTACATGGGCTGTCCGCTTATATTTTGGACGCAAGCTGCTTAAGGTGTCTTCTATATTTGTTCTTAAATTAAAGATTCGCCTTTCCTCAATAATCTGGTCTACTGCGACGTGCTTAAAACTGTTTAAAAGATCTATCGCACGGCTAAGATTAGATAAAACTATGGATGAAGCTTCCGTTGCTTTTTTAGCAAATTTCTCGACTTCAGATAATTCCACTCCTCCTGACCGACTCCGTTCGCTTAATTCATGGGTTTTATCATTCAAATACGAGGCTGACATTAAACTGACGCCAAGTGGTGTGCTGATTTCATGGGCAACACCAGCAACCATATTTCCCAGAGAAGCCAGTTTTTCCGATCTGAGCAACTGTTTTTCAGTGCGCCTGCGTTTTGTGATATCCCGACTAATCCCAAATAATCCGATATATTCTCCTTCGTTATCCCTTAGTGGGGATATTTTATTTTCCATCCATATCGTAGAACCATCTCTGCAATAATACTCTAGTTCTACCGTATAAGGATCATCGACTTTTAATCCTTTTCGGACCCTTTCAACCTTTTTGGCGAACGTTTTTGTGGCATTTTCTAAAGAATCGGGGGGCAAAGCTTCCTCTAATGTTTGGTTTAAAACTTCTTCGGGTGTGTATCCTCTAAGACGTTCTACAGAAGGACTAATATAAGTAGGTTTTAAATTTAAATCGGTTGTCCATATTACATCGTTTGCATTCTCTGCAAGAAGACGATACTTTCTTTCACTCTTTTTAAGTGCCTCCTCTGCCTGTTTGTGCTCTGTTATGTCGCGTGTAACACCAATAATACCTTCGGGTTGACCATTGGCGTCGTATATAAAATTTGCTTCAACCTCAACCCATATAATAGAACCATCTTTACAAAAAAGTTCAACCTCCACCTTTCTGGATCTATCAGGAGATTTTTTTCCTTTGTTGTGCATATCAAGTTCTTCAGTTATAGCGTTAGTGACAGTATCAAAAGAGGCAGGAGTCATAGATTCCGCAATAGGCCGAGCTAATGCTTCTTCAACGGTAAAACCTTGCAGGCGGGTAACAGAGGGGCTATAGTAAGTAAAGTTCATGTTCATATCCATGGTCCAGATGACATCGGTTACGTTTTCAGCAAGTAGACGATAACGTTTTTCGCTCTTTTTAAACTGATCCAGCAATACCTTTAAAGCGATATTTCTTTCCTTAAGCTCAGAGGTTCGCTCTTTAACTTTTTTTTCTAATCTTTCATTTGATGTTCTTAAAGCTTCCTCTGCTATCTTCAGATCTGTTACATCCCTTGCTACGCCGAAAACCCCAATTATTTTTCCGTCTTTATTTCTTAGTGGTTTGTTTTTAAAATGGATAATTTTACCATTGTTAAAGGTTAACTCGTATTCTGGGCTTTCACCATTTAAAGTTCTTAAATACACATCAACGGCTATTTTTTGGCTTTTTTTATCAAAAAATGGGAGAAAAGGTTTCCCTATAATATCTTTTAACGGCACTCCGACTACTGATTCGGTTATTTTGTTGGCATACGTTATATTACCGGAGTCATCAGCTTCAAAGACCCCATCACCCAGATTCTCCAGGAAATTTCTGTGCCACTTTTCTCTCTCCTGCAGCAACTTTTCTGTCTGACTGCGTTCTTCTTCAAGTGACACTACCTTTGCCAAGGTGGAAATTATATGTATTTCAGTCTCACTAAATTCTCTCTCTTTAGTATCAACTATACAGAGGGCACCTATCGTACTGCCACCTAATAAAACAGGAAAGCCAAGATACGATTTTAGACCATATTTCTTAACATTCGGATCGGTATCATGGTAAATCGTGCTCCCAATATCTCCAATAACAACCGGTTTGTCTTTTTCATTCATTGTGGCTTCATAACAAATATGCCCATCAGGAGTGTCTTTACGGTTGAAATCTGAAGGAAGATTGTGATACGCCCAGGCGATTAATGAATGTTCATCATTATCGAGCCGGTTATACAGACAACAGACCCCTTGAAGGAGTTTATGGGCATGTTGAACAACAACATCAATATTTGTTCTGGAGTTCACGCCAAATCGGCTAAAAATTTCATTGAATTTTGATATCTTTTCGATTGCGTCTTTTTGTTCAACAAACTGTTTTTCCAATTCTTCAAAAGTGGGGTTTTTAGCCATTATAAAAGCCTCTAAGCCTTCTTAAGGGTTTATACAAATATCCATAAAAGTGCGGTGATACTGAATTCCCTGACTCTCAAGATAATTGAAACTCTTCAAAACCCGCCAAAATCGGTTACCGGGTTTCAAGTAATACCGGTAATGGTTACTTCAACCATCCTGTCCCGTGAACGGTTGTCATGATTGATCAGGACAACCTGCTGCCACGTTCCAAGCACAAGTCTTCCATTTCTTACCGGAAGCGAAATGGAAGGGCCGAGAAGTGCCGCCTGAACATGGCTGTGGCCGTTTCCATCGTGCCAGGCCTGTTCATGAGCATATGTTTCACCGGGAGGCGCAAGCTTTGTTATAGCCCTCTTTAAATCCTGAACAACTCCCGGCTCATATTCAATGGTAGTAACAGAGCCGGTGGAGCCGATAACGGTTGCGCAAATACATCCCTCTTTGATTTTTGAATCCTTAATAAGCTTTGCAACCTGATCGGTTATGTCTCGGATATCCGGCCCCTTCTTTAGATTTATTTTCAGTGAATCACAATAAACGGATGCAGGTGACATTTTTCCCTCCATGATAGTTTTTCAAATTGATTGAAACAGATTTACTGCAATCCAACCTTCCAGTTCCAGAGCCCCTGGCGCTTTTTCAGTTTTACACCCTTTGGGAGAGGCTCGGAAAAATGCACAAAAAAACGATATCCTGCTTTCATAAGCATCTCCTTGCGTGAGCTCAAATCGAGCTTCCAGTTTGGAAAAATCCAGTAAAGAGATCCATATTTTTCCACCCAGGCTTCTTCCTTTCTTGGACTCGCAAAGCTCGTCCGGATTTTCATATCCCCGGCCAGGGTTCTTGAAATACATAACGGCCAGTTGCCCGAAAGCACAATTCCAAGCGGCAGGGGGCTCTTCCTTGAAAGTTTGACGTAATCGCGTTCCCCCAGTTCAGGGCTTACAATCACTCCGGAAAAACCCATTGAAGCAGCAGCCACGATTGCATAGGGATTGGATATGTTGCAAAATGGGCCTGCCCACAATGTAATCCCTTTTGCCCTGCTAAAAAAGGCCGTCTGCCAGGGAGCATTCAGAACAAAACGGGTCCCTCCTTTCCGAAGAACCTGTTCAACAAGAGTTGCCGTTTCTTTTTCATCATCGGGCCAGAGAACCGGCGGGAGCCAGCACCAGCTGGGCGATATCCCTTTCTTTGGCATACATGCAATATTTTCGGTAGAAATCCAGTATCCTGAGGATTCTGTTTTTCTTCCTTTTCCGATTTTGCGCTCCACATGCTGTTCCATCACTCTTTCTCTTCTTTTTCCGGATGCAACATTTATCTTTTTTGAAAATACCGGGTTAAAATTCGATTGGGGAAAAGACTCCAAACGGATCCTGCCAAGATCCGTTTCCAGGACTTTCAGAAGATCCTCCAGTTCTTCCCCCTTGCGATCCAGCAGGAAAACAGGAGTACCTGTCTTTGGTGTTTTTTTCAGAGGAAATTTCAATACCAGACGTCCTCTTTTAGGTACGGATTTGGTAACCCTGTAAGTTCTGTGCCAGGCTTCATCTTCATATCCGATACGAAGAAGATCTCCTTTAAAAAGCATATCTATTGGAGATAGATATTGTTTTTTCACCGGCCCCCTTATCTTGCCGATCATCAATCCGGAAGCGGTTTGTGTTTCTGTTGATATGGGGACCTGAGGGCGCTGGGGAAGAAAATTATAATGGGTTCCTTTTCGCCCGAAAGCGTTTTCAAGAAGATCGAGAGCGGCTTTTTTCATTCCCGGATCACCTGCATGATCCCGGAACAACCTGTATGCCCTAACCGTATTATAGACATAGTGGGCGCTCTTTTTCCGTCCTTCAATCTTCCATGCACGTATTTTACTCTCAGAAAGAAGTACTTTTGCAAGAACATCAAGGCTCAGGTCATTGCACGAAAAATATTTTTTCTTCCGGTCTTTCATTCGATAAACCCGCCTGCAGGGCTGAACGCAGCGGCCTCTGAGACCGCTTTTCCCACCCATAATGCTGCTCCAGTAGCAGCGCCCGGACACTCCATAGCATAACGCTCCGTGGACAAATACCTCAATTCCCATTCCTTCCGGGCATGCCGCAGCCATAGCCTTTATTTCATCAACATGAAGCTCGCGGGGGATAACCACACGGTTTACCCTTTTGTATTTTTCAATCATTTTTAAAGCTGCGGGAAAGCTTACATTTGCCAGAGTGGATAGATGAAGTTCTCCCTGAAAGCCGACCTGCCTTGCAAGATCAATAAATGAAAGATCCTGAATAATAATGGCGTCCGGTCTGACCCATCGATTAAGCTGATCCATCAATTTTGCAGCAATACCGATTTCATCGGGCTTAACCAGAGTGTTCAACGCTATATAAACTTCTACGTCTTTTGCATGAGCAAGTGAAGTAAGTTGTGATAATTCATTCAGTGTAAAATTTTCTGCCGCCATCCTTGCAGAAAAATGCTTCAGCCCGCAATAAACGGCATCTGCGCCTGCTGCAATTGCAGCCAAAAAGGCTTTTCTGTTGCCAGCCGGCGCCAGAATTGCGGGGCTTGATTTTTTTCCGTGTTCTACTGTCATAATAAACTGTTGTTTCCTATAGGCTTTAAATGAAATATTGCTCAGGTGTAAGGCACCGCCTGCTTTTTGAAAAATGAGAAACCGCCTCCTTCGGGATTCGCGGTTTTTAGCTGTGCCATAAATTAACAGAAAGAATCCAAGGTTTCAAGATCGTTCAGAGGTATCGTTCTTCTCTATCCATTTGTGCTGCTTCCCAAAATGAACTGTTTGTGCTAATCTTCCGGCAGCGAAAATACTCTTTTCTTGAACTTTGATTATTTGTGATTATTTTCCTGTTACGTTATCTCGATTGGGAAACATTTTAATTCGTTAAAAATAAAGGGAGTAACCAACATGAAAATAGCTGTAAGCGGAAAAGGCGGAGTCGGCAAAACAACCTTTTCCTCTCTTCTCATACGGACGCTGGATGAACAGGGCAAACATGTACTTGCAATCGATGCGGATCCGGACGCCAATCTGGCAGCTGCAATCGGGTTGCCGAATGCGGAGGACATTGTTCCTATCGCTGAGATGAAGGATCTCATTTTTGAAAGGACCGAAGCCAAACCAGGATCCATCGGAGGTTTTTTCAAACTGAACCCGAAAGTTGATGATCTGCCGGATGTTCTTTCCAAAAAACTCGGTAATATCAAGCTGATGCGCCTCGGGGGCGTGAAAAAAGGAGGGGCCGGATGCATCTGCCCGGAAAGCACCCTCTTAAAAGCCCTGGTTACGCATATTGTCCTTGCCAGGAACGAAGTCGTGGTCATGGACATGGAGGCCGGAATTGAACATCTCGGGCGGGGTACTGCCCAGGCTGTCGACAGACTTATCGTCGTTGTGGAACCGGGTCGCAGAAGCATTGATACGGCAGGACATATAAAAAAACTTGCTTCTGAAATACGCCTCAATCAGATTTCGGTTATCGGCAATAAAATACGCGGGCCAAAAGATGAAGAATTTCTTAAAAAAAATCTGAGTGATTTTGATTTTCTCGGTTTTCTGCCATATGATGAGCCGCTGATTGAGGCAGACCTGAATGGAATATCCCCGTATGATGTGAAATCCAAAGCCAAGGAAGAAATCAAAAAAATTATTGCAAAACTGTAAAAATGAATGAGAAACCAAGATTACAGGCAACGGAGCCGCAATCCGAAAAAAAAGATCCCGGGCATAAAACCGCGTGCTGACGAAAAGCTGAAACCCATTTTTTCCAAAATCGGCATTCCGGATAAAAAGCCTTTCAAGCCGGACCGCTTCCAGCTTGAAGCGCTTTCCGCAATAAAAAAGTCGGATTGTCTGGTTACCGCTCCAACCGGTTCGGGAAAAACCTGGATTGCTGAAAAAACAATCCGCAGAATTTATGAAACCGGCGGAAAGGCATGGTATGCATCCCCTCTTAAAGCACTTTCCAATAGTATTTATTCCATTTTTTCAGAACAGTTCGGAAGCAAAAACGTCGGGATTCTGACAGGGGACAGGAAAGAAAACCCGGATGCCCCCATTATCATCGGAACTACGGAAATCCTTAGAAATCACCTCTATGATTCCATGCAACTGGGGGAGGACCTTGAAACCGACATTGTCATACTGGATGAAGCACATTTCCTGGGAGATGAAGACCGGGGCGTCGTATGGGAAGAAATAATGATCTACCTGCCTTCCCGTATCCCCATCCTGATGCTTTCAGCCACTATCGGCAATGCACGACAAATAGCCGGATGGCTGGAATCGGTTCGCCATCGTGAATGTATCGTGATTGAAGAAAACCAGAGGCCGGTTCCCCTTTACCCTCTTTTTTTCCATCCGGACGGCATGCTGTCGCCTCTAATCTCCAAAAAAGATTCAAAATCAACTATTTATAAAAAAGTTATCTCCCACATTCAGAACAAAAACAAGCTTTTATTATCTCCTCCGGGAAAGCTTCCCCCCATGGGAGATATCATACGGGTTCTGAGAAAGTACAATTTGCTGCCGGTGATTTTTTTTATGAAATCAAGGCGGGACTGTGATAATGCACTCAATCTTTGCAGCGTGGATAATTCAGCCGATTACCCTGATCTGAAAAAAAAACGATCTGAGCGCATCGAAACGCTCATCGGAGAAAACCGTTATATCCGAAATCATAAACAATTATGGCAGCTTGAGCATATGGGGGTAGCCTCCCATCACAGCGGGCAGCTTCCCGCATGGAAAATCGTGATTGAAACCCTGATGACGGAAGGTCTCCTCGATGCCGTGTTTGCCACCTCCACAGTCGCGGCAGGTGTAAATTTTCCGGCAAGAGCTGTCGGTATTCTAAACTCCGACAGGTTCAATGGCAGTGAATTTCTCCCCCTTACACCCACCGAATTCCATCAGATGACCGGCAGGGCAGGAAGACGCGGAATGGATAATATCGGATTTGTCATAATATTGCCGGGGAAATTCATGGATCTTCGGCTGGTGGCAAGGCTGATAGGCTCCTTTTCATCCAATGTCTACAGCCAGATTAAAATTAATTTTTCCATGGTTCTCAATCTTTTGTTGTCACATACACCCAATCAGATCGAAGAAATTCTTGAAAAATCATTTGCTGCTTATCAGTTGCTGCAAACAAAAAAAAACAAACATTTCTTTATGGAGGATAAAAAATACCTGTGGCGGGATTTTCAGCAACATCTCAACTTTTTGAAAGAAAATGATTATGTTACAGAAACAGACACGCTGACCGATGACGGCAAATGGGCCTCGAAACTCCGAATCGATCATCCTTTGTTGATCGCAGAGGGATTCAGGCTCGGTATTTTTCCAGAATCCGATCCGGCTTTGCTCGCTGCAATAATCGCATCCTTTGTCAACGAAAGGGAGGATGCAGATGATCATCTAAATACCCAACTCATCCCCAAAACGCTTTTAAAACATTTTCTTATCGTTAAAAAATCGCTGAGACCTTTTGCAAAACAGATGAGGTCACGAGGCTTTGACGCCAAATCGCTCTGCATTCGACCTGCTGCTGCGATTTATTCCTGGGCTCTTGGGAACTCATGGGATAATGTGCTGGGTATTTCAGAACTTGCTGAGGGGGATCTTGCCAGGCTGATTCTCAGGACCTCCGATAATCTGAGACATATACGCAACCTTACCCGGATCTTTCCAAGGGTTGCAGAAACTTCTGTAAAATCAATTGAAATCATATTAAGAGATCCTCTGGTCTGACCAACTTAATCTTCTATCGTCTTGCATTCAGCCAAAAGATTTATCCTTGACAATATTCGTGTAAAGGGGCTATATGCATGACAAAAGTTTGAATTTGCGGATAGAAAGGCCCCTATAGGGTCCGGCATATTGGATGACAGGTCTGAATTTCTTTAATTTTCAATATGCTGTCAGCTTCTATACACCTGAGATACAGGGACCACATGAATAAAAAACTTATTTTTGTACTGCTGGCCGCAGTCATTTTGGGCGGTGCCCTATTTTTTTTACGAGGCCAAAAACAAACAGAAGAGACTCAGAGAGTCAGCTCAGAAGCTTACAATAAATTAACCGAAGTTGCCCATAAGGTTCCCCGGGCAGGGTTACCCCAGATGGGGGCGGCTTTAAAAAAATACTACAAAAAAAACTATAAATATCCCGCCCAGCTTAGTGAACTATATCCTGAATTTATTCCTAACAAAAATTTTCTAGATGATCTTGACTGGTATTATGAACCGCGCGGGGATAATTTTTTTCTGAGTAAATCAATCACCCGTGGTTCTAAACAACTGGTTGCCTCAATCGATAAAAATTTGAAGCCGCGAATGGGCACCGGCGACTTAGTTGCGTCCGTTTCAAAACCCAAACCGGCTGAAATACAGGAGGCAAGCGCCCCTACGCTGGCGCTGGCACCTCTTAAAACCATTCAGCCCATCGAACCTTTAAATTTAGGAGATGAAGATAAGGAATCGCTTATCGCCCAGCCTGAAATCGTTTCAATGGTGGAAGGTGAAATCGGGCATGGAGTAACCTCTACCGTGAGCAGAAAATTTCTGGTATGGAGAGATAAAAACGGTGTGCTTGGCTTTGGTAACGTGATCTATCCCAACACACAAACTATTACCATCTATAAAGACGGAAATTGGGTGAATATTAAGAAACCGCTGCCGAAGAAAGCCACAACAACTGTCCCTGAAACAACACCCGATAAAAAAGGAAAAAGAGCTGAAAAAGTTGCATCCGATTACAGCAGAAAATATCTTGTATGGAAGGATAAAAAAGGAAATATCGGCGTCGGGAATGTTCAATATCCAGGGATTGAAAATATTTCCCATATTTGTGTTAATGGCAATTGGCAAAAAGTTGTCAACTGATTAAGGAGAATGCAAATTGCGTACTTACAGAAATCAGCATGGTTTTACTTTATTAGAACTTATGATCGTCATGGCCATCCTCGGTGTGCTTTCAGCCATCAGCGCGTTCTGGATGCTGGACATATTCCATGCCGCCCGGGACACTGCTGCTATCACAGATGCGAAAAATCTTCTTACGATCATCCATAACAATTTTCTTGATAATGAAAGCGTCCAGTATGACTCCATGGGTCCCGACGGCTCACGGCTCGGTATAACGGAAGAGGATGGAGCAACCCCGAGAGTGTCTGTGTATGGCCTTTCTCCGGGTGTAAAAATAAAATTTATAACCACCCCGAACATCAGTTCAAGCAATCCCGATGTTTTGGGAACGTTTAATGCCTGGCTGTATCACTCCCTTGGGACAAAAGATCCTTTGGACATTTCCCTGGCAGGAGTGGGCAGAAAAGTTGTCCAGTGTACCATAGATGAAGCAGCCGGTGTTCAGGAGTACATCATATATTGAGATAACCCCATCAGCCCTGAAAAAGTATTTACTTCCATCAGCCAAACTGTTAATCCATAAATGCCTTCCGGCCTGAAAAAAGAAAAAACGAATAAAAATCCTGTAAGAAAGCAATTATGAAAGTGGTAAAAGGAGAAGATTTGTGTCAAATAGATTAACCGTATTCATTCTTATCATATTTTTTGTATTTCCAGGATTTACAATTGGAGAAGAAACAGCAGGAATCGAGGTTAACGTAAATTCCTCAGATGTGGAAGGAAAATTCGAATTCAGGCTTCCCCGTTATGAAACCAATATCATCGCCGGGGCAGGCGTATTATATAGTGATAAAAATTACCTTATTTCAAATCTGAACATTTCTTTGGCAGATCAAGTCTTTGTTAGACCGCTATCCTTTGGAATCGGTTTCAAGGGAAATTTTGGAACTGCGGAAAAATATAAGATCGATTACGACATGGCCTCAATCGGTTTTCTTCTTACCGGCGAATATGACTTCCGCAAACACGAAGACAGGTTAAATATACCGTTAAGTATCAAATCAACGTTTTCAATCTCTCCGGAGCCGCTCTGCTTTATTGATACAAAACAATACTTTGATTTTACATTTACAGTTTATTGGCATGTGTTAAAAAATGCTTCCATACTTGCCGGTTACCGGCACCTGGATTTTCGTTTTAAAAAATCAACAGAGACGCTGAACAAAACGGATGATTCCCTGTTTCTTGGCTGTAAACTGCATTTCTGATAAATCACTTACACAGACCCGGGCACCTGCATCGATTGTGCAACAAAAAGGAGCCTCCCATGGTACGTTTTCTTTTCAACTTCTTTCTATTTTTAATTTGTTTCGGTTTCTTACATAACGCTGACAGTTTTGCAGAAGGATGTATAGAAGGGAACAACATTACGACAGAGGAGCAAAGGCAGGTCCCTTCTTTCAGCAAAATTGATATCAACGGCGTGTTTGACGTTACGATTCAATATCAAAAGAAAAATAAAATTACCGTAACTGCGGATAAAAATCTATTACCGCATATCGTAACCCGTGTGACATCAGGAAAGCTATATGTATTTTCAGACAGATCCATATGTACAAGGTCAAAACTTCACATTGATATCAAAAGTGATGGTATAGAAAAGATTCAATCATCCGGAGCAAATGACATCGCCGTTTCCGGAGTAAAAAGCAACCGGCTTGAAATTGAAATGGACGGCGCAGGCGATATCAATCTGTCCGGCAAAACAAAACTTTTTGTTGTAAACCTCTCCGGGGCAGCCGATATGGAGGCTGAAAATCTCAGGGCGGAAACCGTTCAAATTTCCTTGAGGGGCGCAGGCGATGCAACGATATATACTTCCAAAAAACTGAATGCAAAGGTTACAGGCAGTGGAACCGTCAATTATTTCGGAAGTCCGAAAGAGATTATAAAAAAAATCACAGGCGCGGGTGAACTTAACGAAGAGTAGCCCCCTGCATTAGGAAAAATGCCCCCCTTGAACCAAACCGTTATCAATTTTTTATCCATTCCGTGTAACATAAACAGACTTTTATGTAATACGATTCACAGTTGATGCGGCCAAAAATTCTGCGAAAACAATACAACCTGTTATAATAACTAGTAATTATTAATATTTTTATTATTGCATGATATTTGCATAATTCTACACCAAAACATAGATTCTTCCATTGACATGTGCTTGATAAAAGACTAACTACAAGATATTGTGGTGTGTGGTGTTATTAACCCGGCAATAAACAAGATTTAAAATCAAATAATGGCCAAGGGGAATAAAAAACTGACAAATATCGATTTTCCCGAGCGGTTTCAGCGTTCCCACTGCAATGTTGCTTTCTCGATACTGAACTGCGAAAAGAATATATCGGAAGGGCTTTATGGATAATCTCAAAAAGTCCAGTGAAATCAAATCAACCGAAACAGCCCCTGCACAAAATCGATCTGAAGCTGCCGGCATTGAAACAGAAAAAGAAAATAAAAAAAAAATTAGCCGGCTGGAACTGACCAACAGACTGAACTATATAAACTTCCAAAACCGCTCTGTTTTAATTCATTTCACGCATAATCGATATGATAAAACCATTTCCCTGAAAGCCTTACCGCAACCTTGCATAAATGAACATCTTGTATGCCTCTGGCCTGATGACGGGCAGTTCAAAAAATTATCCGATTCATACAGTTTTCGGAATTTAACCATACCCAACGGCCAAGCAATGACTTCGGTAGAAGCTTCTCTACGAATGATCAGCAACAAAGGCATCTGTCTGACCCTTCCGGAAGAAGGCATTGAAACCAGAGACCGACAGATTAAAAGGCACACATGCAAAGGCCTCCTAATCCAGTTAATACAAAATGGTGTTTTCTTTTCAGGAACATTGATAGACTTCAGCGCAATTTCTTTCCGAATCTCCCTGAAAGCAGACCCTCCCCAAACATTTCAATGGATCAACCCGAAATCCAAAGTCAACATCATATTCTCAAATGCCGAGGAAAACTTATATTCCGGAGAATGCAGGATAATGAAGCAGACCTCGGGCCAGAGGGAGAGAGAATTTGTTCTTGAGCCGCTAAGCCAGGTTATTCAGCGCTTTAAACCAAAAGAGTACCGAAGCCAGCGATTAATATTGACCCCATCGCCTGACATGATCTTCGATCACCCGATAACCCAAAGGCTGCTGAGCCTCAAGGTGATCGATATATCCGGTTCCGGATTTTCGGTCGAGGATAACCAGAGCAACGCCGCTCTGCCGGCCGGGATGGTCATCCCCTCTCTTGAACTCAATCTTGCAAATAG
>JAQYVL010000134.1 GCA_030145525.1 Desulfobacterales bacterium | reverse complement strand
AAAAAACAACAAGGGTTTTTTTCTTTGCCAGAAGTGAAAAAAATCGCCAGAGAAGAAATGAGGCAACCAGAAAATTAATGCTTCCGAGTACAATAGGCGTATAGGTAAGCCCCAGATAAGGCAATCCGATAAATGCGAATGCAAGACCGCCGAGCAGTGCGCCAAAGTAATCTTTCTCCATCACACCGGAAATATTGATCCGGAGTTCTTCATACTCTTCATTCAGTCTTGTGACGAGAGGAATTTCCAGTCCAATCAGGCAGCCGATGACAAACGCCTGTGTATATATGATCAGGCTTATATGCCCGGTAAATGCCGAAAGGCCATAAGCAAGTTCAGCGGAAAGTGCACAAAGAAGCGAAAGCAGAAATTCTACTGTTATAAAAACATCCAGCAGGTTTTTGTTAAAAAAACGACTGAGTCGACTTCCGACGCCCATGGCAAAAAGCATCAGGGACATTACAATCGTCCACTGAAAAATGGCATTTCCGATCAGGTATGTCGCAAGCGTGGAAAGGACGAACTCCGCAACAATCCCGGCACATCCCGTAGCAAAAAGGGACGCTTTTAGAGCGATGCTTTTGCTTCTAAAGCTGATGTCACAGATATGTCCCTTTTGCATAAATCCTTTGAGAATGTAAGGTAAACCTGACGAACATATGGATTGGCTTATAGAAGGGCATCAAAACAGAACACTACTTTGACAACCAGTATAAATTTATACACACCAGTTAATAACAAGGGCTGCGGCAATATATGAGAATGCCTCAATATAAGCGGCACCTATGTTCGGTTTTTCCTGCCCGGCAATTTCATCAGTCAGTTTGACTGTCGGAAGCAGAACCTTGTCTGTGAGGAATCGAACAAGAGGGAGAAGTAATAATCCGATTGCGGAAACAACTAAGAAATACGGTAAATCTTCGGACCAGGAGTGGAAATCGCCTTCCGCGGTCATTCCGATAACAATCCCCATGGCTACGATTGCGCCTCCAAGGCTCACACCGGCAGCCACGTTATCCTTTTCAATCTCATCATGAATATTATACGGCGTAATCAGATTGTATACCCTGATGGCAATGATCAGAATCAGCTGCCCCAGAGCCCAGAATCCTGTCGCTGTCCAGATGTTGCCCCCTTCGCCGGATACAGCCCCGAAAATAATAATTCCGGAGGCGATACTTACCCCGCATGAGACTGCACCGGTACCCTGATTCCGGTCCCGTATCAGCTCATCACTTATTTTGAACTGGTAAAGCAGAATCTTGTCACATAAAAACCAGGATACATTGATCAAAACAATACTCAAAACACCATAAATGCAAAGATCAATGATATCATCCACGATTCCGCCGGAGGGCCCCACAAGTGTTCCTCCGATTGCAAAAACAAGCCCGAGATAATATCCTGCAACAGCTAAAGCAATAGCCGGGTTATCTTTTTCTACAAGTTCTTCGGTAAGGTTATATTCCCGGTGCAGCAGATCATTTATCAGCTTGCCCAAAAAAAAGATAAAATAAAAAACCGCTAAAAGAATTATAGCCGTAAAAAAGTTATCCATCTTCATATTTATTTCCCAAAACCGCCTGAACGGCCGCGAAAGCCTGTTTTTGTTCGCCCTATCCTGTTTGATACTTTGTTTGCAAACGACGATCTTCTTGAGCGCTGCTTTGCCATATGCCGCGCAAAGAAATCCGGCTTTGTTCGTTTTGCGATGGACCCGGAAGAGCCGAACTCCTTATTTCTTCCCAAAAAAGGTTGCCTCCGGCTGCGATAACTGTTGTAGCTGGCGTAATCATTCCTGTAAATGGGGCGATACCAGCCGCCAAAAAGGCTTGAGAAAAGTGCATACTTGCCGTACCATTCCCAGATAGAGTTACCCCTGTAATCATTCCCCCATCTGCCATAACGGCTGTCCCCCACATAGGCATATCCTGGTGGTTTCACCCCTAAGCTGTCTTTCCCTTCTTTTCGCGTGGCAAGGCTCATCCCAAGAAAATTTTCATTTTTCTTATAGTAACTCTTCGGAACCTCGAGCCATCCGGAGGTACGTTTTTCATTTTCCTGTACAACACGGTATTTATGATAATATGTTTTGAAAAAATTTCCTTCTTCTTTCATGTCCTCAAGAAGAATTGAATATGTCGGGACATCGACAAGAACTTTTTGGATTTGCCGGATCGGCAAATCACCGCTCGGGGGTCCTCCGCAGCCGATGATTAAAAAAGCAAATGCAATTATCGGGAAGAAAGAAATATTCACAAATCTGAAAAGTATAGTCCGTTTCATTGTCTGTATTCTGTATCCTCTGATGTAAGGAAAGATATTTTAATAAGGAACATTTATAATGATGTGAGACGATTACCAGAAACTCCCGTCAAGGTCAACCTTAAAAGAAAAATGATACTCCTTTCATTTGATTCCGTTTTTCAGTTTTTTATCAAACACAATGAACTCGCCTATTTTCTCGGCCGAACTTCCGAAAAGGTCTTTCATATCTACCTTTTCAAGGAACCGGTCATCCCACTCAATACTATTTTCCTGGACAATGTTTTGAATATGTTCATATTTGCCGCCAAGCGCCTTTTTCTTTACGGAAAGCTCAGCATTGTCCTTAAAGCCGATATTCAACAGCAGAAGGTTCTCAATCCGACTCGGGGCACTTTGAGAATCCGAAATTATGGGGATCACAATGATGCTCCGGTCATCTTTTCGGCCTTTCCCGGTATATACATTACCCTGCCGAACGATAATTCGTTTCGTTCCCTTCAGCATTGTATCGGTTTCGATCCTTGAAGGAATGGGCTTCAGCACGCCATCTTTTCGAAGCACCTGAATTGATGTTTCTTCAGTGGGTTCACCGAGAAGGCTGAGGTTGTCTATTTGGTAAAGGATGGCCCCCTTAATCTTTGAAACCACTCCCTGGAGATTTTTCAGCACGATCACGTTCCGGTTAATAAGTTGAGAAATTTTAATATTATACGTTTCAAGTGCATCAAACAGAATGCCTTCTACCTTTTCACTTATCCTGCTGGTTCCAACCGTAACGGTTTTAGCCTGATGCTTTATGGCGTCAATCGGCCTTGCCATGGAGTTTATTGCTTCTCCGAGGCACTCGAAAAGAGAATCCAGCATATTGAGAGCCGTTCCCCTTTTGTCGAAATCAAGTTCAAAATCAGATACCGGCAGTCGGCCGGTAAGATATTTGAGCAAAAGTGTCAGGTCCAAGGCCGCATCGATTCCCATAATGCCCGGGAAATGGTTTTCAGACTTTTTTCTTCTGAATTGGTTATAAAAAGCCGCGATCTTTTCTTTGAAGCTTTTTTCCAGTACGACTTCATAAACATCCATTCCTCTTTCAGCATATTCATTGAGACTTCCTCTGATCTCTTCCCTTGCCGCGTGGAGGAAACTTGACCCTTCATTAATTGACAAAGCAGCATAATAGCCCCAGATGTGCCCTACCAGCGTGTTCAGAATCGGTGCAAGATGTTCATCGACAATCGGTACATGGAATACATCCTCCGCATAAGGATCAAAACGACTCTCCCCTTCATCCGCGATCACGACAGGAAGCGCTTTATGAGCCTGAAAAATTGCCGTGTCCTTAATAATATCTCCGATTACATTCGCCCTTGTTCCTGCTGCGCAGACAATGATAAGCGGCTCTGATGAAAGATCTATATGCTTTTTATCCTCAACAAAATCGGATGAAATGGTTTTATAGCAGAGTTCGCTGAGTTTTATTCTGATTTCATCCGCAGAAGCTTTGTTCGGCCCGCTTCCGACAGCCGCCCAGTAGGTCCTTGTTATCGCCAGCCTTTTTGCCGACTCCCCGATTGTTTCCTTTATAGAGAGGACCTTTCTCATTTTTTCAGGCAGTTCCAGGAGCTGTTTGATTTCATCCGTAATAAACTGCTGGGTGCGGTTTCCCTTTAACCCTGCGAAAAAGAGCCCCATGATCGCCCCGGCGACGATCTGAGAATAGAAAGCTTTGGTCGAGGCAACCGACATTTCAATATCACGTCCGCTGCTGGTATAGATCACTCCGTCAACCTTGAAAGTGATATCTGAATCACGACGATTGACGATGGCAAGCGTGAGTCCTCCGCGTTCCCTCACCATATCTACCGCACGATTTGTATCCGTGGTCGTTCCGGACTGGCTGATTGCAATAATAAGCGTATCTTCCAGACTGCGATTGCCGTCGAATTCGCCAAGCTTGAAGCCTGAAAGCTCCGAAGCTTTCATCGCAGTAATATACAGTGACGGATCATTCATATAGTACTCTAAAATATTCGCACACGCCTGTGCGGCAACTCCTGCGGTTCCCTGCCCCACAAAGAAAACCCTGCGAATGCGGTTTTCCGTCAGGGCATCCCTGACATTGACGGGAACCGCCTTTTCATCAAGACTTATAACGTATTTCCGCTCATCCTTATCTTTGATCTTCCAGCGATTCTGCAGGGTTTTTCTTACTGAATCCGGGGCCTCCGATATCTCTTTTAAAAAGTAATGCGGTGATCCCTGGCGATCTATATCTCTTGAAGTTATTTCTGTACGCTTGATATCTTCCGCTTTCAGTCCTATTGGTGTGCCATCGTAATAAGCGGCTTTAATGCCCTCAAGGCTGCCGGCCGACAACTGATCCAGAATAAAAATCTGCCCCTGTGTCTTACCGTTTATTCCTTCAACAATTTTTTCACCATCCATTTTTATAAAATCCGATGTTTCTTCCACAAATCCGTAGGCCTCTGAGGTGGGCATATAATGATCCGCCGCTATACCGACAAAAATAGCCTGGCCGCTGCCTCGCTGAGCAAGAAAAATTTTCCCCGGAGCCAGATTCGTATGCATGGAAATGGCATGTGACCCCTGAAAATCATTGACCGCCAGTCGAAAAGCTTCCTCAATGCTGTTTCCGGATTTTATATATTTTTCAATCCGGATGGGAATGATTTTGGTATCCGTTGTAATCTCCCTGTTAATTCGGCCCCCTTCATCTTCATATGCTTCTTTCAATTCTCTGTAATTATCGATATCCCCGTTCAGGCAGACATGAATAATGCAGGTTTTTTCAAGACAGTTGTCAATTGTTTTGTTGTCAACAGGATGACAATTGGGTCCGGTAATAGCACCTACCGATGCCCAGCGTGTATGGGCGGTTACCGTATGGTTCAGGTGCCTTAAACCGGCAACGATTCGAAGAATGGGATCCTCTTTTATCTGGATGCGAAGATATTTTACATTGTCTCCAAGCCTGCCGACTTCTGCCGCTACTTTATAGGCAAGTGTTATGGAAATCTGTTTTTCACCTTTTTCATCCGTCAACTCATGTATACCGATTCCCAGATTAACCAGCACATCCTGATTCACGCGGCTGTCTATCAACTCCCCCAGTTTATCGTTATCAACAGCGCCATTGAATTTGAGATATTCCTCTTCTGAAATAATAAACATAAGTGATATGCCTGCTGAATCGCGCCCTCTTACTTCAAGGCGATCAATGCTGTTTAACACTGCATTGATCTTTCGGAATATCATCACCGTTTCAGATGATATATTCTCATTAAATTTTTCCAAAAGCTCACTTGCTTTACTTATATTTTCTAATATTTCTACATCAAGGCACCAGGCGATATCTTTCAGCTTCTCAATCCTTTTGGATATGGATTCAGCCTCAACCGTATCCAGATAACCAATTTTTTCTGAAAAAAAGTTTGTTTCAGATTCAATGATTCCATTTATATCACTAGAAATGGCGGACAGATTCTCCTGAATCTCTTTTTGAGAGAATACATCTGCAAAGCTTCTGTCCATTTTCAGTTCCCGTGAAATTTTTCCAAAGGAATCGATCAGCGGATCACCGCCAAGATAATTTTCTATAAGTGTATCCTGTTTATCTTCGAAACGTTCAAGAGTGTTGTCCTTAATTTTTTGAATCATTCCGGTAATCGCAGAAAGGTCAGCAGGATCATGAACCTTTTTACCCTTTTTAAAAGCGATGATCCCGGCAAGACCGCAGGAAAAAAGGGCCGCATGGCATGGGAATAAAACAATCGATTTTTCCGGCACGCCGGCCATTCTTTTCCCGAGATAGATTTCCATATGCAGAAAATCGGCTGCCCTCTGCGCAATATATTTTAAAAACAATTTCATCATTCGTAATACTGTCATTCGTATTTCACCCAACTGTTTTTTTATCTGTCCGGGAAACTGGGAGCGTTTCCGATTCCACTGCTGATATTGGTTCACATTACATCTGCAGATAAAGATCTTTAATCCTTTCCCGCGTCATCTTTTTTTTCCATTCAGGTCCCAGGGCATTTTCCCACAGAGGCTCAAGTATCAAAGCGACATCCACCATTTTTTCAAGCTTATCATTTTCGATTCCGGAAACAATGTTCCGGGGAAGCTCCAGATCCTGTTTCTCAAGCATCTGCCTGAACTCATTAACGCCATGAGGATAAAATTCTTCCAGGTAATCAAATACTGCCGCATTCCCAACCCCATGGTGGATTCCAAGCACAAAAGAGAGACCGTAGGAAAGGGCATGACATACTCCGACCTGGGAATAGGCGATGCTCATACCTCCAAAATATGATGCCATCATAAGCTTGTCGGCACTTTCCGGCCCTCCTTCCAGAAAAACCTCCAGGCAGAGATCATTTGCCTTTTCTCCATAAGCGCTGCTGAAAGCGTTTAAAAATGTACCGTTCAGAGATTCCACACAATGAATATAACAATCCATGCCGGTATAAAACCTCTGATCAGCCGGAACGCCTTCTGTCAGTTCGGGATCAAGAACGATCTGATCATATACGGTATAATCGGAGTTTAATCCCAATTTCTTCTCCGGCCCTGTCAGAACTGTTGTACGGGACACCTCTGCCCCGGTCCCGGAAAGCGTTGGGATCCCCACATGATAAACAGCCGGATTTTTTATAAGATCCCACCCCTGATAATCTGCTGAAGAGCCGGGATTCGTCAGCATTAAAGAGATGGCTTTTGCAAGATCCAGGGTGCTTCCGCCGCCGATTCCGATTATACCGTCCGGCAGCCTGTCCATATACTCCTTCACATTCCCGGTCAGCTTATCCACATACATGGTTTTCGGTTCATCATCCACATTCACCCACAGGATAAGATCCTTTCCTCTTACGGGTATTCTCTCTTTCAGACTTTTATCCTGAAAAACATCATCCACGACAAAAACCATAAAGGAGTCGCTGTTTAATCGTTTTTCAGCCAGTATGCCATCCAGCTGGCTAAAGCAGCCGCGTCCAAAAATCATTTTGGAGACAAGTTTAAAATTTCGAAACATTTTTATATTACCCTTTCTACTTTATATTACCCTTTCAACACATCCTGTATTTTTTCAACCCTTTCCTGAATCTGCTCATCGCTCCATGAAAGTTTAATCAGCATGGAAATGGTTCTTTTCATAATCTGATCGGAGCGGGGAAGCTCTATCTTATCATAATCAGGGCAGTGTTCAAGAATCTCCGCCGGAAGTCTGGCGGCGGCAGTCATTTTTTTCAGATGTTCCCACTGTCGGTAATAATGCCAGTTGTTGGCATACCAGTAAAAACATCCGTCAACACCGGCTCGACCGAGCGCCTCCAGCACGTTCCGGGCTTTTTCTTCTTTAGGCAGGAAAAAACTCAAAAAAGTAGCGGAATCACCGGCTTCATCCGGGAGCGTTCGAAATGAAATATCAGAAAACCCGGACATGGCTTCCTTTAAAATGGTTTTATTCCTTCTCTGGGTACCAAGAATAGAATCAAGTTTTCCAAGCTGGGCAACTCCTATCGCTGCGTTCAGCTCACTTATTCGGTAGTTCGCACCCAGAATAGGGTGGCCTTCAAGCCCCCTGTCGCTGCCGATATGATCATGCCCGTGATCCGAATACTGATCCGCGAGCAGGTATAGTTCTTTATCATCTGTGACAACCGCACCGCCTTCTCCACAGGTAATGGTCTTCACATAGTCAAATGAAAAACAGCCCATCCTGCCAAAGGTTCCCAATCCTTTCCCGTTGAAGGTGGAACCGAGGGATTGGCAGGCATCTTCTATCAGAGCAAGGCCTTTCCGATCGCAGAAGGATTTTATTTCATCTATCCTTGCCATTGCTCCGCACATATGAACCGGCAGAACCGCCTTTGTGCGCGGGGAAAGAACGTTTTCAATCCCATCCGGATCGATGCAGAGCGTCTCATCAATTTCAGTGAATACAGGAACGGCTCCGGCGTTTAATACCGCTTCGATTGTAGCGACAAACGTGAACGGCGGCACAACAACTTCATCTCCCGCACCTATACCGCACGAGGCGAGAGCTATGGAAAGGGCGGCAGTACCGCTTGAGCAGAGATGACAGTATTCTGCTCCGATATATTTTCCAAGATTCTTTTCAAAAGTCAGCGCTTTGAAGTGCCCATTACGCGCCTGTTCAAATCCATACCGAAAAAGCACACCCGTTTCGAGTACATCCTGAACTTCTCTGCGCTCATCTTCTCCAAATATCTCAAACCCTGGCATTGTTTTTCTCCTTTCCAAAAAGTAAAAATGATTCTTTTTTTAAGAGATAGGGCTTTCTTTATTGCTTAAAACAAATACCCTTTATTCATGATTGCGGTTTTCGAGGTTAGGTGTTCCGGAAAGGATCAAACCGATTTGTCTTTCCTGTTTCCAATCTGATTACGCGTATGCATCTCAACTTTATTCTGATCGAAATAATAGCGGAAATACTGTTTAATAGCAGTTCGAGCATAATAGGCTGCCCTCTTACCGATATATTTTTCATGAGCCACAACTACTGAAACAACAAGCTTTTCCTTACCGTTTTTCTCCTTGGCAAATCCAACGAACCAGTCATATCGAACATGAGGGATCTTCCTGCTTCCGATTGATCCTGTTTTCCCTCCGATATCGAGTCGTGACAGAATTTTATCCCGCCTTGCTCCTCTAAATGCTCTCCTGCTTGTTCCTGAGCGAACTGTCGCAATCATCATGCGGCTCACCACCCTTGAAGCTCTTGGCGTGGCTGCATAACCGATAATTTTGGGTTCACTGCGGTATAAAACGTTTCCGGATTCATCCGTTATCCGGTCTACCATTGTAGGTTCAACAAGACCGCCCTCATTTACAATGGCTGAACATAAAAGAGCTCCATGAAGCGGAGACATTACGGTATCCCTGTTAAACCCGCAGGCGATTTCAGCCCATTGGTAAGACTGATCTGTTAAATTTAGATGGCTCGATGCAATAGGAACTTCGAAATCGATCGTTCGGTTAAAGCCGAACCCTTCCCCATATTCTTCAAGGTTTTCCTTTCCAAGATAATTGGCGCCGATTTTTCCGAAAACCGGATTAACCGACTGGGCAAAAGAGTTCTGAAAACTTATATAGTTTGTATAACGATTTTTACGATCTTTGAGCTGTGATTTATACAGCGTATACTTACCGCCGTTGAATGTAAATTTAGAACCGGTGCGAAAACCGCACTTTTCAATACCTGCAACCGCCGTCACAATCTTAAAAATACTTGCTGCAGGAAACCGGTTATCAAAGCAGGGATTTCCATTCATACCGGTTTTGTCAAATCCGGCCAACGCATGAATTCTTCCTGTGGCCGGATCCATTACCACGATGCCGATATCCCTTGATGTTGACTTGTCAAGCCTTTTCATCAGGTACTGTTGAAGCGGAATGTGAAGACTTGTCTCCGCCTGTAATGTATGCCCGTCGACATCAACAGTAAAACTTTCACTATCCAAGCCCAAAAAATCGACTTCAGCTAAAATGGGCTGAACATCCTTTTTGCTGTAAAGAGAGTCTTCTCCCTTGTCTTTTAAGGGTACGGATTTATCGGATGCCTCTTTTGGAGTAGGGAAAATATGCCTGCATGCTGTCCCGCTGAAGCTGACGGCTATTCCGTACATCACAAGCGTCAACAGGGTTAATAGAGAGGAGTATTTAAAAAAGACCTTTCTTAGCTTCCTGTGAGCATCTGTCCGCTGCAAGCTTGCCTGATATTCCTGCCAGCTCGAATCCTTTCGAATTGATCTATTCATTCTACCCGGCATATTATTAATAATCTTGAATTCCCGTTATGGATCCTGCCTAAAATCAACACAGTTGAGATCCATGATAAGCTTAACAAATCAACGCATTACAACTATTAATATTTTCCTCTTCGCCACAGGCTACTATCCCTTAAACAAAAATTTAAAATATATCAACTAAAAACCGCATTTAATAAGGTTTTCTTATCACTTTTTATTTCCTTTTCCCGTCTGTTCCGTAATTAAATTCGATCACCAGACAGGCCAAACTGGACATTGGAACGATCATAATGGATAAAAATCCTTAGAATGCTATGTAAGCATCGTTCCCGGCTTAACCTTATTATCCATAATTGCAAGAGTACATTTCTTGTTTTCAACTGCCGCCAGCACCATCCCTTTCGAAAGCACTCCCATCAATTTCGCGGGTTTTAAATTCGCAACAACAACAACTTGTTTCCCGATAAGGTCTTCCGGTGCGTAGCTGCCTGAAATACCTGCAACGACTGTTCTTTTTTCTCCAATATCGATCTCAAGTTTTAAAAGTTTTTTTGCCCTTGGAATGGCTTCCGCTGCGGTTATCGTTGCCACCCTGAGATCGATTTCCGAAAAAGCTTCCATTGATATCTCCGGTTTTAAACCCGGTATCTCTTCAGATGTTTTAATCTGCTCCATTTCTTCTTTCTTCTTTAAATCAATTCTGGGGAAAAGGGTAATCGTTTTTGGAAGAATCGTCCCTGGCCTTATAATCCTCCATTTCCGCAAAAGATCCAATTCGTAAAACGGAATTTCAGAATCAAGCCCAAGATGTTTCTGCATTGTTTTACCGGCATCAGGCATTACCGGATATACCAGGCCGGAAATGACCCGCAGTCCCTCAAGCAGGTTATATATTACCGTTTCAAGCTGCTTTAAGCTTGATTTTTTTTTGGCCAGTTCCCAGGGAGCGGTCACATCGATATACTTGTTCATCTGTCCGATCAATTCCCAGACGGCCGCAAGGGCCTTGTGGAAATTAAACTGATCCATATTGATTTCAAACTCGGTGACTGCCTCGGCTGCATTTTTTTCAAGGGTAAATGAAAACTCCCGGTCAATTTCCGAATCAACTTGAGGCACCCGGCCTTTAAAGTATTTGTGAACCATCGCCAGCACTCTGGAAAAAAGATTCCCTAAATCATTGGCCAGATCTGAATTTATTCTTTTGACAAGCGCTTCCTCGGAAAAACTGGAATCAAGGCCAAAAACCATATCCCTCATTAAAAAGTAGCGAAAGGCATCCAGTCCGTATTTATTTTTAAGGGTAAGAGGCTCAACGACATTACCAAGACTTTTGGACATTTTGCTTTCTTTTATATTCCAATATCCATGAACATTAAGATGCTTGTAAATTTCGATACCGGCTGCTTTGAGCATAGTCGGCCAATATATTCCGTGGGGTTTGAGAATATCTTTTGCCACGATGTGCTGTGCGGACGGCCAGAATTTTGAAAACTTTGCATCCGAAGGATATCCAAGGGCGGAGATATAATTGACCAGCGCATCAAACCATACATAGGTAACATAATTTGTGTCAAAAGGGAGAGTTATGCCCCATTTCAGCCTTGACTTCGGCCTTGATATGCAAAGGTCCTCAAGCGGCTCTTTCAGGAATGATAATACTTCGTTTTTGTATCTTTCCGGCCTGATAAAATCGGGATTTGCCTTGATATGGTTTACCAGCCAGTCCTTATACTTGCTCATCCTGAAAAAATAATTCAATTCTTTGATCCGTTCCGGTTCGGTTTTATGATCCGGGCATTTGCCATCGGTCAGCTCACGCTCTGTATAAAAGCGTTCACATCCGAAACAATACATTCCTTCATACTCATCGAAATAAATATCTCCGGAATCATATATGGTCTGCAGTATTTTTTCTACTACCGAAATATGGCTCTTATCGGTTGTCCGGATAAAATAGTCATTTTCAATACCCAGCTCCGGCCACAGGTCACGAAAAAGCCCGCTGATTTTATTCACATAGACTCTCGGAGAGGTGTTTTCCTTATCGGCCGCCTCAACAATTTTGTCGCCGTGTTCATCTGTGCCGGTCAGAAAAAAAGTATCGGCCTTACGCATTTTATTAAAACGATTCACCACATCGGCAGTAATCGTTGTATATGCATGGCCGAGATGTGGTCTTGCATTCACATAATAAATAGGAGTTGTTATATAAAAGGAACCAGACATTGTATTTCCCCTCTTCTCATTCCGCACTTTTAAATACTGTCCATCTTCACATCCATCTCTGTGCCATCCTCCAGCCTCACAGTGACTTTACAGCAGATCACATTATGGCGGATAACTTTTCCCTGCTGCCCTTCAACCGTGATCGTTTTTCCAATACGGGGTGCATTTTCTTTTAATGCTTTATAGGTTTCGTTTTCAAAGGTAAGGCAGCACATAAGCCGACCGCATTGCCCGGATATCTTGGTTGGATTCAGGGACAGCCCCTGTTCCTTTGCCATGCGAATGGAAACCGGCTCAAATTTACTCATAAATGCAGAACAGCAGATTACCCGCCCGCAACGGCCTGTTCCGCCGCACATTTTAGCCTGATTCCGTATTCCTACCTGGCGCATCTCTATCCGAGTGCTGAACTTCTTGACCAGTATTTTTACAAGCTCTCTGAAATCAACACGCCCATCTGCCGTGAAAAAAAAAGTCAGCTTGCCCGAATCAAAAGTACTCTCAACTGAAAAGAGGTTCATCGCAAGCCCAAGGGATTTAACCTGCTCATTGCAGAAATCATAGGCCTGTTTTTCGATTTCAGAATTTTTTTCAAGTCGGCGAAAGTCTTGATCACTTGCCATTCGATAAACTTTTTTTAGCGGTTTGCCCGAGCCTCTCTCTTCAATCGGCATGGGGGGATTAACCACAACGCCCAATCCCAGCCCCTGTTCGGTTTCGACAATAACGTGATTGCCGATTTTGAGCACAAATGCGCCGCTCTCAAAATCATATATTTTCCCCGAGGTCTTAAACCGGATACCAACAACTTTTTTCATATACTATCTTCCTCGTAAATTGAGCGATTGTCGAGGCTTGCCCGCCTTTGGCGGGGTTGCCGCAGCTAAGTACACATATTATTAAAATTTGAAACGCTCACTTTAGGTTCCTGTCATTTGCAGGATCATTATTTCCAAGGTCAGCCTTACATTCGCATTGGATTCAATTCGTTTCAAGGCTTCCTGAACAGCCTCAATCCTGGCAATCAATGTTTCGGCATTTAATTTCCCGTGTTCTCTCTGAATTTTATCCTTTAAATCGCGGTAAATAATTATGCCGGGTGAATATCTGTAGACAAGCAGATCCCTCAGCCATGTCATAAAAATGTCAAGACAATCCGGAAGCAGCTCTTTCTTGCCTGATAACTTTTCCGCGAGCGAAATCGCCATACCCGTCGGTTTTGAACTGAGGGACTCAAACTCCCTGATAAGTCGATCCCGCCTGTTGATCCAGTCTTGTTTGTGAAGGGAAACCGCTTTCGAAAAGCTCCCGCCGGATATCCTTGCAATAGCAGTTGCTTCACCGTTATCCATTCCATGGGCCTCTTTTAAAAGAACAGCAAGGTCCTTTTCCGGTATCGGGTTCAGCCTTATGTGCAGACAGCGCGATACAACGGTCGGAAGAAGATCGGAAGCCTGCTCTGCTGTAAGTATCAGTATTGTCCGGTCCGGCGGCTCTTCCAGCATCTTCAGTAATGCATTACCCGCCTCGGGGTTCATTGAATCAGCTTCGGAAAGTATTGCAAACCGAAACTTAGACTCATAGGGTTTAAGAGCAAGCTTCCGGCAAAGGGTGCGAATCTGACCAATTTTGATAAAAGAACCGGTCGGGATGGTAAGGATAACATCGGGATGGATGCCTTTCAAAATTTTTCGGCATGACCTGCATTGTCCGCACGGACCTGTGATTTCTTCACGAAAAGCAGCTTGATATGAAGATTTCCTTATGATCGAAACTTGGGAAGCAACTTCAGCACAGTTACAAACCATGGAAAACAGTTGTGCTGCAGACTGTTTTCCCACCCCTTTGATCCCTGTAAAAAGAAACGCATGCGGAATAGCACCCTTTACAAGGAAAGCCGCTATATAGCTTAACAATTTCCTCTGGTTTTTCAGGTGCTTATATTCTGGATGCAGTTTAAAATCAGGCAAGGCAACAGATTTCGTTTTAATAGTCAACCCGATCTTTCAGTTCTTTCCCGCACTTAAAGAAAGGAAGTTTTTTCGGTTGTATTGTGACCTTTTCTCCTGTTTTCGGATTCCTTCCGGTATAACTCTTGTAACTCTTTACAAAAAAGCTACATAAACCCCGGATCTCAACCCGTTCACCCTTTGCCATTGCATCTGCCATGGAATCAAAAAAAATCTGAATTGCTTTTGCAGCATCTGATTTCGAAATATTCGCTTCGTTTTTCAAAGCAGCAATTAGTTCTAATTTGTTCATATATCCTCCTTTAGTGGGAATCGAAAAACAGGTAAATCCAAGATATTTTAATAAACCATAACCTGGTAACAAGTCAAGCAGTTATGACAATATTTCAGGCACCAGTTCAACATCATCCTCATTTACATTAACAGCTGCAAACTGGCTTAGCGCCTCAATGTTCACCACAACACGTCCCTGGCCCCGATATTGGATAAAATGCCCTGTAACCCCGGCAAAAGGTCCTTCAACAACCATAATTTTATCCCCTTTTTTAAAACGGGTACCGGTTATTATTTCATCACCTCCTGTCACCATAATCCTTAAAGACTCAATGGTTTCATCAAAAACCGAAAGCGGACCGCTTATATTCCCCACCAGTCGGACTACCCCTACCGTCTTGAGGATTTCAAGATGTTCGGGCGGGTTCAGATTCGATCGGACAAAAAGATACCCCGGAAAAAGAGGAACCTGTATCATCAATTTTCTGTCCTTTCTTCTGCTTTTTACTTTTATCTTCGGCAAAAAAGCCTCGAAGGATTTCTTCTGCAGGCCTTCATTTACAACATTTTCAAACCTGCTTTTGGTATGCAGGACATACCATGCCTGCTTCAACTGTTCTGAGATCATCGTCTCCAATCTGTATTGTTATGATTAACATTGATTCTGTCAATCCGGCCTCACCGAACTCCCAAAACCGCCAAGACCGTTAAGGCTGACCAGTAACGAATAACTTATATCCTCTCTGGTTTCCGTTCTTCCGAAATCAGCGGACCAGCATCCGGACTTATAAAGCAGACTTATCCCGGTTTCAATATCTTTTTTGTCCTTTAAGTCTCTTTCCAGATCGGAATAAAGTGAAAATTGATTCGTAAGAGTTACAATCAGGGTGAACTTTATCGATTCTGTTTCGTCTTCCTCACGGATGTGCTCGGCTAAAAACCGGTCACCGCGATCATCTGATATTCCTGCAGTCACGATATGTCTTGTAAATCTCTTCGTATACTGATTCCAGTTTGCATCAGCATCAAGCGTGAAATAACGGTGGGGATATAGTTCCAGTTCGCCGAATACGGCTGAAAAAGGCTCCGGATGATCCTCATTTCCTTTATCGATATCATAACTTTGCTCCAATTTAAAGCGACAAAATTTCTTGTAAATACGCTCCTCTTCATTATCGCCTTTTCCGGACTGCGGGCTTTGTTTTACTGTCGTCCTCGATGTAAATGTATTGGTAATGGAATATGTAATCCGATTATCCCTTTCCAGCCGATCGACTTCATCAAAATAGGGATATTCACTCTGATCCAGTTCCGGTACGAACGTATAAATCACCTGAGGCTTTATTGCATGCCTTATCTTATCGATATTCATCCAGCCGGCATTGAATATTCTGTAAACCTCCGTTGACAGATCCAGTTTGAGATCATAAATCTCACGATGCAGCATATCATCCGGATTCTTTTCTTCACCTCCTTGGTCCGTTACGTACCATGCGGTCTCTCGCACTCCGACCGAAGGCTCAAATGAAAAATAGTTCCTGAATCTCAGGGGGACATACAATCTTGGATAAAGATCTGTCCTGTGCCCCTGCTGT